>JAYEHK010000168.1:0-31026 GCA_034659475.1 Bacillota bacterium
GGAGCGTTGAATATGTCTGATTATGTTCTAACTTGTTGTTCTACAGCAGATATGCCTCATGATTACTTTACAAAAAGAAATATTCCCTTTGTCTGTTTTCATTACAATATGGATGGGAAAGAATATCCTGACGATCTGGAACAAACCATGTCTTTTGAAGAATTTTATGCCAGAATTGCTGATGGCGCGTTGCCTACGACCTCACAGGTGAACGTGGGGCAGTTTATCAGCTTTTTTGAACCATATTTAAAGAATGACCAGGACATCTTGCACATTTCCCTTTCCACAGGCTTGTCAGGGTCGTACAATTCGGCCTGTATTGCACGAGAGGAACTTTTAACAAAATACCCGGACCGTAAAATCATGCTAGTGGATTCGCTGGGTGCATCCTCGGGTTATGGCCTACTCACTGACATGGCAGCTGATATGCGGGACAATGGGGCATCCCTGGAAGAGGTGTACACTTGGGCAGAGGAAAATAAGCTTAACCTCCACCATTGGTTTTTTTCTACCAACCTGACCCATTATAAACGCGGCGGCCGTATATCAGCGACCTCTGCGGCTGTGGGAACTTTGTTGAACATCTGCCCCCTGTTAAACATGAGCTATGATGGAAAACTTATTCCTCGTACCAAGATTCACGGTAAAAAACACGTCATCACTGAAATTGTACATATGATGGAAGTACATGCCCAAAACGGCGCAGATTACTCCGGGAAGTGTTTTATCTCTAATTCGGCCTGCTATGACGATGCGCGTAAGGTGGCCGACCTGGTTGAAAAAAAATTCCCCCACCTCGACGGCCCGGTCATGATCAACAGCGTGGGCACGGTAATCGGTTCGCATACGGGGCCTGGAACTGTCGCACTTTTCTTTCTCGGTGACAAGCGCGAAGATTGATGGAACAAATACAACAAGGCAAGGGCTCGCCGGAGATTATTTCTCCAGCGGGTCTTTTTATTATCCGGTCCATTCTTTCGCTTTTGTCCAGGTGATGTCAAGGTAGTTTTTTTGGAGGAGGTAGGTTTCTACTTTGCCTCTTTGGAAGTTATTTTCGAAGGTGCCTCGGTGGAGGCGGAGGTCAACGGTTCCTCTTTTTAGGTCGGTGGTTACGGGGCGGATGTCCCAGTCTATTCTGGGGGGTTGTTTGGGGATGGTGCCTATGTTGTAGTCAATTTCGCCCTGATAGGCGGAATCGGCGCAGAGTTGTTCGACGGTGATGCCATTAATCTTCGCGAGCATATCGCCTTCGCTTGCCCTGCGTGCGATACCGGCCATGGCATCGGATGCTCCCTGCTGGGCGTTATAGCGGGCAAAATCAACAATCCCCCGTCGATTCACATCCGCAAAGCATTGGCTCTGATCGATGGTCATACGCGGACGCGGAGATTCTATGGAAAGCTCCGGGCGCGTTGTCTTAAGCTCTATCTGCGGCTGCGTCGTGCGTAGCTCGAGAGATGGCTTTTGAATATTCAGGCCGATTTTGGCGTATTGCTGGTTGATGTGTAGTTCCATCGATACCTCCTGGGTTGATTGGACGCGGACTAACGCGGACTTTTTTGGACTTTCGCGGACTTTTTTTATTTTTTTCTTTGGGATTGACTCTGCATTACTTTTCGTTTAAAACTGATATCATCACCAAAATTAATTAATAAGCCTACCTGCATGCCAGTTGCTTTTAAATAATTAACCAATTGTACTTCATGGGCTTTGGTTAAAGTGCTTATCGCCTTAAGTTCAACAACAATTTTGTTTTCTATAATTAAATCTGCACAATACTCTCCTACAAGAATATCTTCATAATATACATTTATTGGGTGCTGTTGAACAACCGTTAACCCACGTTTTCTTAATTCAACAGCTAATGCATTCTCATACACTTTTTCCAAAAACCCCGCTCCAAGTACATGAAAAACTTTATACGCACAAGCAATAACTTGCTCACTTATATCATGATACAACAACCGTTTTTCTTGATCACTCACAATCCACACACCCTAATAATATCGTCCGCGAAGGTCGATAAAGTCCGCGGCAGTCCGCGTCTATTCAACATCCCTACCGTAGGAAATCCACCAAACTGGGTTGAATGATTCTGGCCCCGGCGGAGAGGGAGGCTCGGTAGACGTTTTCTTGCATTTTTAGTTGGGTGATGACTTCCGCCATGTCGACGTCTTCGTTCTGTGAGAGGAGCCCTGTAAAAGAAATTTGGGTTGAGTCCAGACGGCTTTGCTGGAGTTCCAGGCGGTTGATTCTGGCGCCAATGGTGGATCGTCTGTAGAGGATTTCATCGATTTTGTCGTCGAGGTTGCCCAGTTTATTGGATATTTTGTCTAGATTGCCTGCTTCGATATCATCGGCCAGTTCATCAATCATTTTAAACAGACCGGGTTTGGTTGTAAAATAAGCAGCGGGATCAACGTCATCCAATGTCCCAATCTGCAGGCTGATGGTGGAATCAAAGCTCTGCCCCAGGTCATCACAGCTGAAAAACTTTAAATCCAGCTTGCTTTGATCTAGTGCTTCGGAGGTAAAGACAAATTCAAAGGTTGTGCCTCCGCTCAAAGGGGCTCCATCATTGGATGTGTAGTCTTTTTGAAGTGCGATTTGGTCATAATCAGTGCCATGAGCCGCTGCAATGTTATAGATCGCTTTATCCCCTATGGCAAGATCGCCCGCTTCAGCCGGCGTGAGTCCTGCCACTTTTATATTACTTGAACCAATGGATACGGTTTGTTCTCCGCCTCCACCAGTCAGCGTAAAGGTGCCGGTCTTCTGTTCATAGGCACCGGTATCACGGTCGTATTCGTTGGACTTATAGGCATAGGTCACATCCCCTGTAGTGCTGTTGATTCCACTTACTGTCAGTTCGATGGCAGCATTTTTTGTGAGGGTATCCGCACCCTGAAGATTGAGGGTTTTTCCTGCAAAAATAGTACTGGCTCCATTTTGCAGAAAGTGATCCATTTCCGGGCTCAAGCGAGCATCTGCCATTATTCCTCCGGTTTTCTTCTGGGTTGCGATGCTATAATTTCCGCTTTCCAGGTTCTCGGCCGTGAGGGTATCGATAACATTTCTATCGGGAATAGATATATTTTTCACATAGGGTTCCGTCCCCATGAAGAAGTCTTTCATCTGAAGGTTCATGGGGAAACTTGCACCTACCCCGATTTCCACCTGTAGTTCCTGATCGTTCCCCAACCATTTCCCGTCTTGACAGGGTGCCTGGCTTACATTACGCCCGCCAAATACGTGCTTGGTACCATAGGTTGTATTGGCAATCATCTGCAGTTGTTCGTTCAACTGCCTGATCTCTGCACTGATGGCACCATGGGCACTGGTATCGTTGGTGCCGTTGGCAGCAGCAACGGTCAATTCCCGAGCCCGCTGGAGAATTTGATTGACGTTGTTCATGGCAGAGTCAGTCGTTTCCATAAAGTTAATAGCTTCACCAATATTGTCGAGATACTGCTCACCCTCGGTAATGTTGGTTCGAAGGCGAAGCGAGCGCACCAATCCTGCCGGATCATCCGAGGGCTTGTTAATCTTCTTCCCGGTAGAAAGCTGCCGCTGATATTTATCCATGTTCACCATGTTGTTATTTAAATTCCGCCTGAGATCATTCACCATCATGTTATTCGTTATTCGTAACATTTCTTACCCTCCCTGTTGTCTATATTGGACTCTACGAACACCACAGATTTTAGCTCCGGCCACGGTAGAATAGACACGGACTAACGCACTCTTTGAGTACCACTGATACTCCTTGCAGTCGTCACTAATGATGCGGACTTTATAGACTTTGGCAGACTTTTTATATTTTTCTCAATTATAATAATCTTTGTATAGCTAAATACAAACTACGCATTCCCCAAATTACTAACAGTTATTAGTGTCCGCGGAGGTCCAAAAAGTCCGCGGTAGTCCGCGTCTACTCAACATCTCTTATCTCCCCACAGTACCGGTTCGGTTGATGATTTGGTCTATGGCTTCGTCGATGACGGTGATGTAGCGGGATGCGGCGCTGTAGGCGTGTTGGTATTTGATCATGTTGGTCATCTCTTCGTCCAGGGATACACCGGATATGGACTGGCGTTTGTTTTCCAGCTGATTTAACAAAACGTCCTGGTTTTCGACCATACGTTCTGCTTCCTGACTCTGCACGCCCACTTCAGCCGCTAGCGAACGCCAGAAATCGTCGGTAGTTACATCCTGAACCCGCATGACATGGTAGTTTTCCGAATCATTAATAAAGTTATTGATGCCTTCAAAATTGCGATTACCGCACGAAATCTTCAGACTAGCCTTATCAGCAGCACCTGCTGTTTCGGGGGAAACTACGACCGAAAACACCCCTCCGAACTGGGTATCCAGTTTGGTCTGGATGGCGGTTTGTAAATCTGCCCAGCTGACCTGGGAGGTTATATTGATCGTATAACTGCGGCTGCCATACGACACATCGAAACTGAAATCATCTGCTGGCAAGGCAATACTTGTTGTCTGCACCTGTGCATCTTCACTGTTCAGATCATGCTTGAGCTGTGCCATAAGAAGGGCATTGGCACCATCCCCGAAATTTACCTCATTACCCTGTGCATCCCAGGTCGGTTCAGCCGCAGCGGCAATATTTTTAGGGTCATTATAAATCGAACTGTTGACCTGTATAAATTCTGCCCACTCGACCATCCTGTCCCCTGTCACCACATCAGGCATGGTGAAAAAATTAGTATGGTCCGCAACCGTGCTGCGGTTATTCAAACTGAACCCTTCTCTATGCACTTCATTGGTCTTCATGGCAATGGTTTTTGCCATGGCATTCAGTTGTGATATCAGGGTGGGAATCACTTCTTTATATTCCGATGGATCTGATTCCTGCTCCAGCAGTGTTTGCCCTCTTGCATCCAGCAAACCGGCCAGTTCTCCTCCATTGATCTGAGCCTTGATCTCATTGTCTTCCCACACAACCATGTGCATCCCCTGTCGGTCCTGCGTGGTTGTAAGTGATGTATATTCGACGCCCTGTACCAAGGTCCGTCCACCCAGTTGAACAGCTACCATACCATTTTGATCGTTGAATACAGAGATATCAGCGACTGTGCTCAGCTGATCGAGTAAGAGGTCTCTGCGATCACTGAGATCATTTGGCTGTTTCCCTGCGATGGAAATAGCCAGGATTTGCTGATTGAGGTCCTTTAGCTGCAGCGCAATGGAATTAATTTCATCGACCTGTATTTTCACACTGGCATTAACATCTTCTCGCAGATCGCTCAACTGCCGGTAGGTATGATTGAATACATCGGCAACGGCCAGCCCGCGCTGGGCTACTACCGACCGCACGGCTTCACTCTCGGGATTGGCAGCCAGGTCCTGCCAAGATTGCCAGAACTGATCCATAACTGACCGCAGTCCGTCTTCAGAGGGTTCATTCAGAACGACCTCTATTCTGGCAAGAGACTGCTGCATGGAATCCCAGTACCCTGAAGTACGGTTTTCATGACGGATCTGCCCATCGAGAAACTCATCCCGCATACGCTCTATTGTCTTTAAATCAACACCTGTACCCAGCTGACCTGCTCCGCCGGCGCTGATGAGAGTCGGTGTATGCCAGGGTTGATTGGTGGTAAGTTGCGCCACCTGCCTGGTATACCCGGGGGTGTTCGCATTGGATATATTGTGCCCGGTAATATTCAGGGCTGTTTGATTTGTCATGATAGATCTTTTTCCGATTTCCAACCCCATAAAGCTAGACATAAATGTCACCTCTTTTTTCATGTATAAGTTATGGATAGTAAATTTGAATAGACACGGACGAACGCGGACATTAAGGACTTACGCGGACTTTTTTATTTTCTTATGTTCACTTTGATCGTACATCCGTTTTCCCTTTTATAAATACCTTCATGCCTGAAGACATAATCCCCAATTAGACTTTGTAAGCAATAAGGGGCAATGGGTTGAATTTAGGACGGAGGCTAAAGTCTTCTCAACAACGCGGCAACAACCTCTCAAAATTAATAAATTAAGTCCGCGGATGTCCTAAAAGTCCGCGTCAGTCCGCGTCTATTCAACTTATCTCTTATTTCCTATACCCCTCGGTTCATGCTTTGCGGTCGAGGATGCTGCTTGAGGGGCGGTCCTGATAAGGGTTGGATTGGAGGCCTTTTTCGGAATAGGTTCCGGCGTCTTCTCCCCCCAGGAGATATTGCATTTCTTCTATATAATCAAGAGACATTTTTAATAGTTCATTGTTCTCGTTGTTGATATCCTTCAATTTGCGGAGTGCCTCCTGCAGGTGCTCCAGTTGGTGTTTCAAATCAGGAAGAAGTCCGGGATGGGTTGGCGTCATTTTTTCGATCAATCTGGCAGAGGATAATTCTTCTGCTTGCAGCTTCCACCCCTGGGCGAGTTTGATCTGATATTGAAAGCGGGCATCTTCCAGCTTCCCAAGATTAGAAACAACGATGCCCTCTTTTTGTACGAGTTTATCCAATTCTTCTGTTTGTCCCAGAATGATCATTTTTTGTTTTTCAGTACTGATTTCTATGAGTTGCTCCAATACACTGTTTTCACGTAAAAGTACGGTAATAAATTCATTTATAAGATCCACTACTGTCACCACTCTCTTACACGAGTTCGTCTACGATGGCCCGGGAGATCATCTTCTCGGCGACCTGATCCTCATTAACATCATAGGTCCCGGCAGACATCCGTTCCTTGATCTCATTCACCACATCCTGCCGCACGTCCTCGGCCTGGCGGGCTGCCTGAAACGCACGCCCTGTAATTTTACTCTCCTTGGACAGGGCAAGCTGATCTCCTTTTTTCGGTGCTTCCACCTGATTGACTTTATTTACAGGCTGCACATTTTTGTTATATGTTTTTAGTAGGTTTTGAACCTGACTGCTTGAAATAATCATTTTGTAACCACCTTCACCGCACTTTTATCTCTTTTCCTCTATTAGTATTGTCGCATAAAAAAAAAAGAAGCTTAACCTGTTTAAGCCTCTTCTCGTTGTATTTTGTCCACATTTCTTTTGTTTTCTCTGGTATGCGCCTTATGTTATTGTTCCTGAATTTGCTGCTTATTATACTCCTGGTTATTTTTCTTTGGTGTACATTTTCTCCATGGCTTGCTTTCGTGAAGTTCCCTGTTTTTTTTGCGCTACGCCCTGAAACTGCTTGCTCATCTCCTGCAAACAGGATTCACAATATCGTCCCTGGTTGATAGACTTCCCACAGCGTTCACATTGTACAACATTCTTGAAGCCTCTTGATTCCAAACGACCTTCTTTAAGGAAACGAAGAATTTTATCTTCTTCTATCCCAGTTTCCTCACTGACCTCAAATATACTTGCACCGCGATGGTCACGAATATACCGCCTAACCACCATATAGTCTTCCTCTTCTTTTTCCATACAACGAGGACAAAGATTCCGTCCGGTGTAAGCAAACAACCGCCCACATTCTGGACAATTTCTCAAACTTGCGCTCATTTAATCAACCTCCCTGGGATTATTATCACACCTAGTCCGCACGAACTTTTTATCATTATTCTTACTACAATTTTATACATCTATTTGAATTTGAACAAGTGCTAATTAGAACCTGGTTAATTAGAAAATAGACACGGATTCATGAGTTGGTTAGTTGGTCAGTTGGTCAGTTGGTTAGTTGGTCAGTTGGTTAGTTGGTTAGTTGGTTAGTTGGTTAGTTGGTTAGTTGGTTAGTTGGTTAGTTGAAGTGGGTTAGTAAGAAAATTGAATTTTAATAGACGCGGACGACGCAGACTTTCTGGACTTACGCGGACCTTTTTTTGTGAGGGGTGAGGGGTGAGGGGTAAGGGCAATGCCTAGCACATAGCGACTGATTCCTCACTCCTAACCCCTAACTCCTAACCCATTTTCATGGGTGGTTGTGGCCTGCGGACATGGGGGGGTAGTATAAAAATAGGAAAGTAAAATAGACACGGATTACACGGATTTAACGGATTAACACGGATTTTTTTGTAGTTAATAACGTTGAATAGACGCGGACCTTTTTTGTGAGGGGTGAGGGCAATGCCTAGCACATAGCGACTGATTCCTCACCCCTCACTCCTAACCCCTAACCCCTTTTCATAGGTGGTTGTGGCCTGCGGCCATGAGGGGTTAGTAAAAAAACAGGTCAACACATCCATTAACGCTTAAAACCCTTGCCCAGTAGCCCAGGTAATAATCCCTACCTGTTTGGCCCCTGCGTCCATGAGGACACGGGTGCATTCGCGTCCAGTGGAGCCCGTCGTGTAGACATCATCCACCAGAAGAACATTTTTTTCTTTCACTTTGGAGGCATGTTTCACCTGGAAAGCATAGAGCAGATTTTTTTCTCTATCCTCTTTCGAGAGTTCTCGCTGTGACGGCGTCTCTTTGATTCTGATTATGGCGTGCTTATGCATCGGCGCTTTTAACTCTTTAGCAATCTGCCTGGCGAGGATTTCTGCTTGGTTAAATCCTCTTTGCTTGAGACTTCCCCTGGATATCGGAACAGGAACAACCATGTCAATATATCCAAAACCTGGCTCTTCCTTCACCTTATCTGCCATCATATGCCCCATCTTCACCGCTAGCTGTTTGCGTCCCATGAACTTTAACACTTTGGTGCTAATCCGAAAACAATCTTCATAAGGCCCTACCGCTCTGGCAATTTCAAAACGAGGTGGATGAGTTTTACAATCTGTACAGAGTACCTGTTCAACGTGAATGTATTTACCACACCTTTTACAGACGGGTGAAGACATGCTAAGGGAACGCATCTTCTCCTTACAATCGTGACACCAGGGATGCCGACTACTGTAACGGCCTGGTTTCCTACACAAACAACAGGTTTCCTGTGGAAAAAGGATATCCAATAAAAATTTTAACATAACACTCTCCTCCATTGCGCGGAGAATATAAATCACCAATCAAGTGTGACAAAGTGAGGCAGGGGGACGGTTCTTTTGCCTCGTTATTATATTATCCATTGCCGAGGTCCACTCCACTGTCAAAAAAGAGGCAAAAGAACCGTCCCCCTGCCTCCCCATAAGATAGTAATACGTTATAAATTATATCACAACCTGCTAAATTTTGTCAGGTAAGGTCAGGGGTTGAAAAAAGCCTACGTTCACAGCAGGATTTTTTCGCATAAAGCAACGTATGATCTGACCAAGTTCTTGAGATGTTTTACTGTTCCCGTATGGCATAAGGATGGTAAGCCGTGCACAAGGGTGCATCCGGCAAAGCTGATCTCGAATCATTTTTTCGGCATGGTCAGGATTGGACAATGGAAGAGCCGTTTCCATGTAGGGCTCTAGATGCCTTCTGGGACCCAGGAGCATAAAGAACATTACGATGAACCAAATACTAAAACCAACCAGTTTGAGAAGAATCAACATGGAAAAACCTCCTTCCCAGTATATTTCTATTCTATGCAGGGAGGAGGATTATGAACACCTTATCTGCTATTTTTGCTTAATCTTCGTCCTCTACCATGTGATTTTTAAGGGCGAAGACAGCTGCCTGGGTACGATCCTTCACCCCCAATTTTCGGAATATACTGGTCAGGTGATTTTTCACTGTTTTTTCACTGATAAACATGATTTCAGCCATATCCCGATTACTGCTTCCCTTAACCAGCAGTGCCAATACATCCTTTTCCCGCTTGGTTAGTTTGACAATGTCCTTACGGGGTTCCTGATTCGCTAGTTCTTTAAGTAATCGTTTGGCAACCCGGGGATGAATGACGACCTCTCCGTCCATGACCCGATGAATGGTATTGATGAGATCTCCGCCGGCAACATCCTTTAACACATATCCTGAAACGCCCGCTTTAACCATAGACACGACTTCTTCATCCTCATAAATAGTTAATGCAATCACTCGCGTTGATGGGAATTCCTTTTTAATCACCCTCGTCGCAACGATTCCATCTGTTCCTGGCATGTTGACATCCATTAAGATAATATCCAGTGACTGTTTTCTAGCTACATTGATGGCTCCCTGTCCATCTCCCACTTCATCAATCACCTCAATCATCTCGTCCCGCTGAAGTAGTTTTCGAATTCCTTCCCTTACCAGTGCATGATCGTCTGCTATAAGAACCTTGATTTTATCCACCTTGTTCCTCTCCTTCTAATGGCACCTCGATAATGACCTGTGTCCCTGAACCTGGCGATGAAATGATGTTCATTTTCCCACCCAGCAGTTCAACTCGTTCTCTCATGCCAATAATTCCATAACTCTCCCGCTTCGAATCCCCTATGTTATTAATATCAAATCCCTGTCCATCATCTTTGATGACCACGGTTAAATGCCCTTTATTTGTCTCCATTTTTACGATTGCCCTATCTGCACCGCTATGCTTTCTAGCATTGGTAACCGCCTCCTGAATCAACCGAAAAAGTGCCACCTCCATGGCAATACTGAATTTCTTTCGCCTGCCAAAGGATACTAATTCAACTTCAAAGCTATATTTCTTCTCATAATCCGTGAAAAAATCCCTCAAAGTAGTGAGCAACCCAGATTCATTGATAATGTTCGGTTTAAGATCAAACATGATGCGTCGGATATCGTCCAGACTTTCTCTACCCATATCCTGCACATTCCCCATTTCTTTAATGGTTTCATCAAGGTCTTCCTGAAACAGATAATTCATTAAGTCCAGTCGAATCAACATACTCGCGAGACTTTGTGCTGGTCCATCATGCAATTCCCGGGCTATTTTTCGGCGTTCAGCTTCCATCGATTCCACAATGAACAGGCCCATCTGTTGTTTTTTGTGCGCGTCCTCCAAGGTATCACTAACCTTGTCAATATTCCCCTCCAGAACTTTTAGTGCCAGACCTGTAGATTGCAGATAATCATCCGCTTTCACGGCAATGTTCTCATAGTTTCTCATCTGCATAATGAGTTCATCTCTTTTTTTTCGCAGATAGTTCTCCTTTTCCCGCAGACGGATAAGTTCGTTTTGAATCTCCTGCGCCTTGTTGTAGGCACTTTTTATATCTGCCTCAGAAAATGATTGAAACCTGCGACTAACCTCCATCAGACGAACACGAGCGCTCTTTTCCAGTCGTTCACACTCATCTACCTGTTGAATGACCTGCGTTGTTTCATGAATCGCTTCTTCCAGTCGGGATTTCATACTGTTCGCTTGCTTATGACAGTCCTCGGCAATATCATAGATATTATTTCGCCCTTTTTCAAGCGTATCCACAACCTGATGCAGCGCGTCTTCTAATTTTTCTTGCTGGGCTTTACCTTTACCATAATCTTTTTCTTCGCTCACCACGAAAATCCTCCCTGATTTTTCAAAAATCCATGACCTTATTCATAATTTAGGGTAAGGCAAGGAACGGCTCTTACGCCTCATTATATTATATTCGTTAACTTGGACGAATAAGTTTAAAGAAAAGCTGAATTATGTATCGCACTGCAAAAAAACCCATTTTTTCTGTTTGAATGCATAATTATTCTGGAAGCATTGGCGGAGCATGGGAGTAACACTCTGTGAAGACAATCGGGAAAAGGGGGCGAGCCCCATGGACGGGGCGAGAGGGCAACAAACATGGACGTTTGGTTTGCCCTGTACCCCTTTTCCCGATTGTCAAGCAATTAGTGTTACCCCATGCGGAGACTGCTGAAAGAATAATTATGCATTCAAACTCACTAATATTACTTTACGTAGTAAAATCAATTATGTATCGCACCACAAAAAAGACCTGACTGTTTAAGCCAGGTCTTTGCTTGTTGTTTATTCTGTTAGCAAGCCGATGGCTCGCTGAACCTCATTGTTGATTTGGAGCAGGTCCTCTTCTGTAGAGGTTTCTACGTAGATTCGAAACAGCGGTTCTGTCCCGGAGGCACGAATGAGCACCCAACTGCCGTCTTCCATGACGTATTTTTTCCCTTCAAGTTCAGATAATTGTTCGACCTTTTTGCCGGCAATGGATTTGGGTTGGTATTCCTGGATGTACTGGAGTACTTTTTGCTTGTGCAGAACATCCGTCTTGATATCAAATCGTTTGCTGATAACCCGTCCATTTCTCACCGCAAAGTCTTCGGTCATCTCCTGCAGGGTTTGACCAGCATAGGCAACCATTTCAACCGCCAGCAAGCACGCTAAAATCCCATCCTTTTCCGGGATGTGCCCGAAAATACTCAGGCCTCCGCTTTCTTCAATCCCCAACATACATCCTTTTTCCCGTAGTGCTTCCCCAATATATTTGAATCCAACCGGAGTTTCTATCACTGTCAAACCGTTGCTTTTGGCAATACGATCCAGCATGTGGGTGGTCGCCACCGAGCGACAAACCGGTCCCCGAAACGTACGCGTCTGGATCAAATGTTCAAAAAGCAAATAGGCAAATCGGTTCGGGGTAACAAAGTTCCCCTCTGCATCAATAATCCCGAAACGATCGGCATCACCATCCATCGCCAGCCCCAGATCAGCTTTGTAAGTCTGTACTGCTCGTTTTAAATCAGACAAAACGGAATCGGTAGGTTCAGGCATTGAGCCACCGAAGAGAGTATCCCGATAGTTATTAATGGTCTTGACTTCACACCCCAGTTCCGTCAAAATCCTATCCAGATAACCAATCCCGGCTCCAAACATGGGATCTACAACCAATCGCAATGGTTTGTTTTTAAAAACGTCGGGATTCACAACCCTGCTAAGATGGCTTATGTATTCACGATCAACATCAATTTCCTTTAACAAATCCAGCGCAATCGCTTCTTCGATATCGATTTCGTAGATTTTTCCTCCCTGCTCAATCCGTCGCAGTTCTTCCTCAATGGCTTCTGTCACTTCCGGCAAAGCGGGTCCCGCATATTCGGGAATGAATTTAATGCCGTTGTATTCAGGTGGATTATGGCTGGCCGTAATCATAATTGCTCCCCCAGCCTCCATCTGACGGATGGCAAAAGCGGTAACAGGGGTAGGCGCAGCTTTTCTAAGAAGCATTGTTTTGATTCCATTGCCCAGTAGCACCCGGGCTGCCTCAAGGGCAAATTTTTCGGACAAAAAGCGGTTATCATACCCAATAACAACACCCTTTTTCCCTAAATTACAGCTTTTTATATAATTGGCTATTCCCTGGGTCACAATTTTGACATTCTGAAAGGTAAAGTCCTGTGCAATTATGGCTCTCCATCCATCTGTTCCAAACTTTATTTCAGACATATTTTCCTCCTTAAGAACGCAATAATCTGCGGCGCCCAGAAGAGAATTCTCCTAGCTCACCTGGGGTTTACAAAACAAATATAATAATCCGAAAAAACCAAGCTATCCTTCTCCCTGGCTCAATCGGTGATGTTTACCGGATCTTTTAGTTTATCATCCACTGGATCTATGTAAACATTTCCATATGTATCTACACTCAAATAATCAATCTGTTGAACAGACTCATATCCTTTTTCTCGTAATTTTTTCATCAACCATGCTTCATCAAGATGATTTTGTTCTAAATTCTGATAAATAATATCTCCATCTACGATCAATTCCGAAGGAACTCCTTCATACGCCGGCTGCATCCCCATATCGTCTGGAGTCACTGGTCTCCTGATGCTCTTCTTCTGTACCGTTAAAATACCATCTGTTTCAGCAATGGCAAATTCAACATCCGCCACATCAAAAACATCTTTTTCCCGCAGCTGCATCATTAAATTCTCCATATTATATCGATTTTTAGCCATATTATGCTCTAGAATTTTTCCGTTATGAATAATAATCGTTGGTTCCCCTTCAATAATCTTACGCAGAGGACGATTTTTCTCCGTTACCACCCCCATTACATAATTCAAAGCGGCAAAAACGGTTAATACCCATAGAAGTAAGTAAATATCCTTCCTGGGTTCCACTGCAATCATCGCCGCGATGTTTCCAAAAGTTATACCAGTAACATAATCATAAAAAGTCAACTGACTCATCTGTTCTTTACCCAAAATCCGAGCATAAACAAGGATTCCAAAAAAAGCAACCGTCGTCTTAAATAGCGCTTCAACAAAAGGTTCCATATTCTTACCTCCCAGAGAAAAAAGTTACCTTTATATTGTCCCTGAGAAAGAGAAGAAAAATGCATCCCCGAGTCAACTTTGGGGACGGTTCTCCTGGTTGACTTGATCGTATATCAAAATTTAATGAAGTGCTAATAACTCAAGTCAACCAAGAGAACCGTCCCCAAAGTTGACTCCGATACGTACGTAGAGAAAGTCTTTTATGACCTTTACGATGCGCCGAGCTGCTTTGCCGTCCCCATAGGGATTAATCGCCCGTGCCATCTCATTATAGACTTCCTGATCGCTTAAGAGCCTTCTGGCTTCATCGTATATTTTTTGCTGTGATGTGCCCACCAACTTTACTGTTCCGGCCTGAACGGCTTCGGGTCTTTCTGTGGTATCCCGCAAAACCAGCACTGGTTTTCCCAACGAAGGTGCCTCCTCCTGCAATCCCCCTGAGTCTGTCAAAACCAGATAAGATTTGTTCATTAAATTTGCAAACGGTTCATAATCAAGCGGCTCCAGCAGATGGACGCGCTCCCTTCCCGCTAGCATCGTAATCGCCAGATCTCTGACAATGGGATTTTTATGCACCGGAAAAACCACTTCAATGTCCTCGAACTCAGCGAGCAGTTCAATCAATGCCTGATAGATCTCCTTCATGCGGTCGCCCCAGTTTTCCCTGCGGTGTGTCGTCACCAACAGGATGCGTTTATCAAAATCAATATTTTTCAATTCAGATCCAAAGCAAAAATCGGGCCTGACCGTTTCGATCAGTGCATCAATCACTGTATTCCCAGTAACCCAGATTTTAAACGCTGCCGTTGCTTCTGCCAGCAGATTGTCCCTTGACACATCAGTGGGCGCAAAATGCAGATCGGTGATACACCCGGTCAGACTACGATTCATCTCTTCCGGGAAAGGTGAATACTTATTTCTCGTTCTCAGTCCGGCCTCCACATGCCCGACCGGAATCCGTTGGTAAAACGCAGCCAGAGAAGCAGCAAAGGTGGTGGTCGTATCTCCATGCACCAGTACCAGATGTGGCTTTTCCTTTTCAAAGATGGCCTTCAAACCGTTTAGCACACCGGTTGTAATCGAATATAAATCCTGTTTCTCCTTCATCAAATCCAGATCATAATCAGGTTCTATATTAAACAGGTTCAAAACCTGGTCGAGCATCTCACGATGCTGTGCCGTCACAACCACTATCGTTTCGATGTCTGTTGCCTTTTTCAATTCTTTTACCACAGGCGCCATTTTTATCGCTTCAGGCCGAGTCCCAAACACGACCATTACTTTTCCCAAATGCACAATATTGTCCTCCTTACCTGCCGGGTCAATCATCTAGTCCCATAGTAATATATTCCAATAAGCAAGTCAAAATCTTGGATTTATGGGACAAGGTACCTGTCCCCTTTGTCCCACTTATCATATACAGCAAAATCATATCACAAAATGAGTCGCTTGGGAGAAAAGGCTTTGAGATTAATTGCACCCACCTTTAATGACTATTCCTTAAAGTGATAGAATCTATGATCTGTTGGTTATATTTTAAACAAATGTTTAGGCGTGAGACACGGGGACGTTTCATTTTGTCTCAATTATAATTAGGAAGTTGTAAAACGAACGGGTGAGACAAAATGAAACGTCCCCGTGTCTCATTCAAACGTCCCCTTGTCTCACGTGTCTCGTAAAGCGTGGGCAGTTAGCAAAACCCGGGTTATTCACCCGGGTTTATTTTTTGTATGTTTAGATGAATCGCCTGACGTTGTACGTCTATTGAGATGTTTACCTTGCCCTGTTTAACAAAGTAGAGCCGCTCGTTAATCTGCAGTGATCCGGTATACGGCGTATTATCAGATGCATTCAGGATCGTTAGTGCAATATCCTGTTTTCCCTTGGTTTCTCTGGGATGTGCGGCACCGATAATGAATTCACTTTCCACATATGGTAGTGAAAAATCACCAGGGCGGAGTCGCCCGCTCAGGATATAGTCGCTTTTCGTTCGATCATACAACGCAAGCGTCGCTGAACTGTAGGTCACGATTTCCCATACACCTGGCTGCGGATCTTCTATCTTCACATTGACATCCTGCTCGGATTCCAGACCATCCGGAGCACATCCTGCATATCCCGTAACTGTGTATAACTTGCCCTCGGGATTAAAAACATGTATCCGGGCACGTCCCTGCATATTTTTACCCGCCCCCAAAACACGAAGCGTGAGGTCAAGCTCGCTGGCTCCCTCCGGCACCTGCAAAAACGTCCGTTTGATCTGCCCGGCCGCAAGGCTGTTATATTCGGTAATTTCTCCGCCCCGACTCCAGGTTTCGGGAACCACAATCGTGTTTAATATATGAATCGGTGTTTTGTTTTCGTTTTGGAACGTTCCTTCAATCAACCCCGTATATAGGCCGGGTTGATCAGGGAGTTCATAGCCCACGTTCAGGGTACGCTGTCCGGTACGAGTGATATGGGTCTTTGTTTCCTCAAGGTTTAACCAGTCTTCCTTACTGTTCCATTCAATAAGAACTTCCTCATCCCCATCATTCTGCACCTGGATTTGGTTTCTGCCCGGAATCAATGAACGAGAAAAAATGCCCGCTCCCGCGCCAAACAAATCAGTGCTGATTCTAATTTCAGACGCCCTGGGCAGTCCTTCTTCCTGCGTAATCAGCTGTGACGCGGCAAACACGTCCAATGCACCCCGTCCCTGTTCAACGGCAGCAAAACCTTCAATCGGTCTCGCCGCACCCAACAGGGCTTCTTTAATCATCAGGCTATTAAAACCCCTGGCATTCTTCCACATATCCTCCATCAGAAGCGCTGCTCCGCCGGCAACAAAAGGTACTGCCATACTGGTTCCTTCATTCAAATAATGGGTTTGTCCCGTCCAGACAGGGTATGTGGATAACGTAGATCCAGGTGCCAATAAGTCCGGTTTCCAGTTTCCGTCCAAACCAGGTCCCACAGAATTGAAATACCACAATCCCTCTGATTCAGTCGTCCACCCGTAGTCAATTTCCCACATCTCAGGTGATACAAAAGCACCCACCGACAAAACATTCTCTGCATCTGCCGGCGCTGCCAGGGTCGCCAAACCAGGTCCTGCATTACCGCTGGCGGTACAAATGAGGGTATTGGCCGCCATCTCATTGATCCTTTCACGAAACGCCTCAATAATTTCGTTATTGGTCTCATAATACCCTAGGCTGATATTAATAATATCGGCACCTTTTCTCACGGCATATTCAACCGCCCGAAGAGTATCCTTCATCTTCGCCACGCCTGCACAATCAGCGACTTTAATGGCCATTAACTGCACATTTGGCGCCACGCCCCGGATCACACCGTTGGCAGCTGCGATCCCTGCTACATGGGTTCCATGTCCTTCACTGTCGTATCCAAAGGAAACCCCGTTGCCATCAGGCGTAATATCGCACAGTACAAAGGGGAACCCCTGCGGAAGATCTGTTGTCGCCGGGAAGGATGCATAGTTATGTTTGTTATCCCGAAAAACACGCAGTGGGATCTCATCAGCCAGGTTGAGGTCATTATTGGTGTCCACATATACCTGATCATACACGCCACTCTCTTTGGTGTCGCTCAGGAGTACCAGAATTTCATCATCAGGCTGGTTATTTCCGGTGAAATCAAAATCATGGATATAGGCAATCCAGTCTTCCTGCCAAACACCGTAATGGTAGACGCCGCTTACAGAATAAGCATTCCCTGGAATCGTGATCGTTCCTTTTATGGTTTCAAGCTGTTTCGGATCAGTATCAGTGACGGCAGTCAGGTTTGTCAGCACCGATCCTTCATCACTGAAATTCACCCAGTCCATGATCTTGCGGTTACCTGACAGAGTACGCTGCAAATCCTGCTGCAAAGGGTCAATGCCCGAATCAATGATCGCAATCGTAACCCCTTCTCCAGTTAAACCAGATTCGTGTTGTAACTGGGCGATCCCAGTAATTTCTTTGCTGACATCAATGGAAAGAGTAAACTCTTCTTCAGACAGAGGTACTGACAAATCCAGTAACTGCGATTGGATATCCGCAGTCATCGTGTTTTCATCAGCGTTCTGCCCTGTGACTGCCATCATCTGTGGTTCAGCCCCCCTGGTTTCGGTCTGAACAACGGACAAGTCCAGATACTCATCAGCATAACCGAGCTCTCCAAAGATGATTTCACCTTGCTCATTTACATTAAAACTCATTCGGGCGGAAAGCAATTCGGTCGGTGTTTCCGCCAAATTCCTCCGATTATAGATCTGCACCTCATCAGCCAGTAAAAAGGTCCGCTCCTTACCGCTGATCATGAGGTTAACCTGTTGTCCATCGATCTCTTTTAGAATCCCGGCAAAATTGAAAAGCTGTCCCTTACTATTGATTAAATTCCTGAGTAAATGAACAGCTTCTGCTCGAGTCAGATTCACCTGCGGTTGAAAGGTGTTATCAGAAAATCCGTCAATCAGTCCTTCTTCTACCGCCTGTTCCACCCCTTCAACGGCCCATTCCGCAATCTCCCCAACGTCTCTAAAGGTGGTGGTTTTTTTTACATCCGAAGAAGCCTTCTTCTCCTGAATCCGGCTAAGGATAACTGCTACTTCCTGCCTCGTAATCAAATCCTCTGGCCCAAAATAGTAGCCCTGTCCCTGAACCCAACCCGTTTCTCCGGCCACAACAATCGCCCCGTTGGCCCAGTGGTCTTCAGGGATATCAGCAAATGCAGGGCGAGCCACAGACAGTTCCGCTGCTTCGTTGCTTTTTCCCATAGCCGCAACCAGCAGTGTAGTGAATTCTGCCCGCGTAATCGCTTCGTCGGGATAGAATCGTCCATCCGGATAACCACGAAGCATCCCTGTCGACTGCAACTGCGAAATATCCATCCTTGCCCAGTGTTCATTGCTATCCACAAAATCCCTGGCAAAGGCAGGACTGCCACATACCATTATCAACAAGATCCCAGTCAAAAGAGCCGGAACCCATCTATTTTTCAAACGGAGTATTTCGTTCATAAAAACTCCCGGTCATTTATTTTTTTATCCCATTCATAATCACGTCGGTAATCTGTTCTGCCAGTTTGGAAGCATCTATGTCCCATTTTTCCAGAACCAGCGGCGCCCACATTGAACCGATGATGCCTGCGACCATCAACGTAACCAGATAGGGATCCATCTCCCGGAGTTCCCCACGGGCAATCGCGTCCGCAAAGAACTCATTCATATAGGCCTCTTTGTCTTTACGCATCTGGTACATCCATTCTTTCACTTCGTCGTCCAACGTTTCGGCATCCCAAAAGACAATTTTGGTTAATTGTCCATGCTGACGACAGAAGTGGATGTGCCCTTCCACCACCATACGAATTTTTTCCTCGACAGATTTCTGCTCCAGATCTTCCTTACTCAGCGATGAAAAATAGGTCTCGATCCCACTTTTCAATGTTTCCTGAAACAACTGCAGCTTGCTGTCAAAATACTCATAAATGGTCCCTTTACCGATACCCGCAACCGCAGCGATTTCCCCCATCTTCGTATTGTGATAACCATTCCGGGAAAAGACCTCCACGGCCGCATCAATAATCAACTGTCGTTTTGCTTCTTTAGAATTATTCGCCTTCATTACACTGCGCTCCTTCATTACCATTCACATTTGGTATGGTTCTCATGGGTAATTTTACATTGAAGGAGCTCCGCCACCAGCTGCCGAGCCACCCGAGGTATATATATTGTATTTCAGAGACGATTTAATCGTATTATAGCTATAGATGCATTCGGATAATGCCGCTTCTGCCTTCTGCAGGTCATTGGAAGCCGTCTGTACGTCCTCGTAAGTCGCGAGGCCAACTTCGAAACTTAACTGTTGCAACCTGTATGCCTCGGTGCTTAATTCAACCGCTTTTTGCAGATACTGATATTGTTCTTCGGTCGCTTTGAACCCTGCATAGGATTGATTCACTGTGGTAATGATAGACTTCTGCGCCTGATCCAGTCTGATTTCAGCAGCGGCCAGACCTTCTTTGCCCTTTTTGGCGTCCCAATTTCCGCTTCCATAGTAGGAAACCACAAAATCATACTGCCATTGCGCCATCTCGTACGCATTCTGTGCCTGTATAATCGACATCTCTTCCTGGTTTGCTTTTTCCAACAGTTCATTGTAATTAAATTCTTCTACGTTAAAAGCAAACTCTCCTGTTGGTGTGACAACCGTGTTCATCTCAAGCCCCAGCACCTTGTTCAGTTCGAGCATCTTCTGCCTGCTGTTATTCTGCGCTGCCGTTAAGGCCGCTCTTGTCGCTGCCTGGGCTGCTTCTGTCTGCAGCACCTCAATTTTAGCTACAGAACCCATACTGAATTTCGCATTCGCGATACGTACCTGTTCATCGGCTCTCTGCAAAGCATTTTCAGCTATCTGCTGGTTTTCATTGGCCTTGATCAACTCATAGAAGGCACTCTCTGCCTGAATCTTAACACCATTGATTGTAATTCCATGAATCTGTTCGGCTTGTTCTTGTTCTCGTTCTGCCATTTTGGGTGCAAGATACTCGACCCATCTTGCACCATAGGAAGAACTATCTTCAATCTTTCTGCTATCGCTTTGTGCCTTCCGATATTCAATCGACTTCAAATTCTTGTCAATCTCGGCCAGCTTAACCCCCGGGTTATTCTGCACCGCCAGGTCTACTGCCTGTTCCAGTGTAAGGGTCATCTGGGGAGGGGTCTCTTCATCTGCCTGCCCGGGGAGGATAGCCACCCCCAGGAGCATAACGCTTAACAGGAGTAAAGAGACGCTTTTGCGGCTTTGTTTCATTTTTTCGTCCTCCTTTTATGTATATCAGTTTATTTTATAATAGGTTTTTAATAGACCCACCCTAACGGGTACCACTTATGTTCCCTACGGTCACTTTCAATATGACGCAGACTACGCAGACCTTAAGGACCTTCGCGGACTTTAAGCAGCGTAAATCTGCATCCTATTTAAACGACCAAAGAGAGTATCAGCGTCAAGTTAAAGGTGACCAAAGGAAACAAAAGTTTTCCCCGAGACTCACCAAAAACGTCCGCGCAAGTCCAATATAGTCTGCGGTAGTCAGCGTCTATTCGTTCCTATTTTCGTACTAACCACCCATGTCCGCAGACCACAACCACCTATGAAAATGGGTGAGGAGTTAGGGGTTAGGGGTTAGGGGTTAGGGGTTAGGGGTTAGGGGTTAGGGGTTAGGGGTTAGGGGTTAGGGGTTAGGGGTTAGGGGTTAGGGGTTAGGGGTTAGGAGTCATGCGCTATGCGCCAAGCATTGCCCTTACCCCTCACCCCTGACCCCTGACAAAAAAGTCCGCGTAAGTCCAGAAAGTCTGCGTCTATTAAAAAGCTATTTTCTAACTAACCCACTTCAACGTTCCAACTAACCAACTAACCAACTTTCCAACTAACCAACTAACCAACTAACCAACTAATAATTCCGCTTATACTCAACCTATTTTCGTACTAACCATTAGATCAGGGCAACCTTTCTCCTGACCTCACCCCTTATTTTTTCCCTAGGCATCTATAGGGGTATCTGACGAAGTTTTTTTACTAAACCTCTTACTGATCTTTTTCCCCCAATCATCAAACAAACTATATACCACCGGCACCAACACCAACGTTATGAAGGTGGACACGAATAGTCCACCAATAACCACGGTTGCCAGAGGTGCCTGTGATTCTGCCCCTTCTCCGATTCCAAATGCCAGCGGCAGCATGGCTAGAATGGTACTTAAAGCAGTCATTAATATGGGCCGCAGCCTGACTCGACCTGCTTCCACGATGGCAGCATTTTTTTCCATCCCCCCATCGCGCAATTGCTTGAGATAATCTACGAGAACAATCGCATTTGATACCACGATGCCTACCAGCATAATAAGTCCAATGAAGGCGGGTACACTAAAGCTCCTTCCGGTAATTAAAAGACCCAGTACTACACCTATCAAGGCTGTAGGAATGGAGAACATGATAACAAATGGGTTAAAGAACGATTCATACTGAATGGCCATAACTGCATAGACCAGTATGATTGCCAGAAGTAAGGCAATTGCCAGACTGCTGAAGCTATCCATCATTTCTTTGTTTTCACCGCCGTATTCCACCACATAACCAGCAGGTAGGTTCATTTCATTGATCTTGGCCTGGATATCCGTCATGACGGACTTCAAATCCCTGTTTAGCAGATATCCATTGATCTCAGCTTTTCTGACCTGATTCACACGGGTAATTTGTACGGGGCCCTGCGCCATTTCAAAGGTAGCAATCTGTCCCAGTTTCAATACTGCCCCATGAGGTGTCAGGATGGTTAAATTCTGAAGATAATCCATATCTTCATGCCCCTGAGGGGTATATCGAACCCGCACATCGACTTCTTCCCCTTCAACCTTATAGCGAGTAGCTACTGATCCCTGCATCGCATTTCTAATTTCTGAGGAAATCTGCATGGGTGTCAACCCATAGGTGGCAGCACGCCTGCGGTCAATCTTGACTTGTACCTCAGGGTTACCATCTGACAGGGATGAGGTGACTTCTCTGGTGCCAGGTACAGCCCTGACAATAGCCGCAATCTCCGTAGAGATTTCTTTCAGCACACTCAAGTTATCCCCGCGAACCTGTACATTCACAGGTCCTGTACTGCCTCCCATGCCTCCGCTGGTTGCATCCATAATGCTGACTTCAATTTTAGCACCTGCAACGTTTTCCACTCCCTGGCGAATTTCTTCGGCAATGGTATCAATGTTCTTCTTGCGTTCGTCCCTGGGAAGCAATTTCACATATATCGAGCCTTGATTCGTCTGGGTACTTTCGTCGAGGAACATATTGGCATTTCGTCCCACACTCGTAAAGACAGTATAGACTTCGGGGATCTCTCTGAGTTGCTCCTCTATTTGACTGATCACTGCATCAGTATGCTCAATCTGACTGCCTTTGTCAGTATCAATAACGATAGAAATTTCTCCTGAATCCATTTTGGGCAGGAATTCTGCGCCGATTAACGGCATCACCGCAAAGGATGCGATCATCATAACCGTAACCGTTATGATAACGATTTTTCGATGTCCCAGCGACCACTCCAAAAGTGTTTTATACCGCTCCCCTAAATTATCGATCCAGTTTGCAAAACCGGAAGTAATACGTGCAATTTTCCCATCTCCGACCGCCTTTTTCTCCATCGATTTATCCGTTAACATCCGTGACGACATTAATGGAACAATCGTCAGGGCCACGAGCAATGAACAGAATATAGCAAAGCTAACGGTAATCGCCAGTGGCTTAAAGAGTACTGATGCTAATCCCGTAACAAAAAGTATCGGAAAGAATACAGCAATAAAGGTTAGCGTTGCTGCAATAACTGCATTGCCTACCTCAGATGCCCCCTTAATGGCCGCTTCCATAGGGGGAAGCCCCATACTTCGATGCCGGTATATATTTTCAAAAACAACAATGGAGTCATCCACCATCCGTCCAATCCCCAGCGCCAGACCCCCAAGGGTTACTAGGTTGACAGTGTTCTTGTTAAAGTACATCAAGATAAAGGTAGCAATAATTGATAAAGGGATAGAAGTAAAAATAATAATCGTGCTTCGAACATTACGCAAAAACAAGAAGAGTATCAGCATAGCCAGCAGGGCACCTTCCCAGATCATACGTTTGGTCGTATCCAGGGACTGTTTAATAAAGCTAGACTGATCAAAGGTAACCTTCACATTCAGGTCCATGCCCAGTTCTTGTTCTATTTTTTCCATCTCATCTTTGACAGCCGTACAGGCCTTCACTGTGTTAGCGTCACTCTGCTTCAGGCAATGTATCCCAACGGCTGAACTGCCATCTACACGGGTTAGCTGCGGATCATCCTTATACCCGTCGACAATACTTGCAATATCTCCCAGGTAAACGGTATTGCCGGTAGGGGTAAGGATAGCTACATCCTCGAGATCGTCAACCGTCTTAAATTGCTGGAGATTGCGTACAAAATATTCCCTTTCACCCTGTCCGACCTTCCCACTGGACATGTTGAAGTTCTCCATTTGCAGAACCTGATTAACCTGGCTCAGGCTCAGCCCGAAGGCTTCTAGCTTTACCGGATCAACCTCCACCTTAACTTCCCTTTGCAGTCCTCCAGTGACCACAACCGAGGCAACCTCTGGAATACGGGAAAGACGAGGCTCAATAACGTCTTCTGCGATGGACTGGAGCTGTGCCAGCGAGATTTTATCTCCTGCACTAATCCCCATTTGAATGATCGGCATCATCGTGGGGTCCATCTTCACCACCATCGGTTTATCGACTCCATCAGGCAGATATTTCTCAATGATAGCTACTTTTTCTCGTATGTCGATGGTGGCATTATCCATATCAGTACCCCAATTAAACTGAATGAGCAACATAGAATTACCAGAGCTTGATTGCGATTGGAGCTCTTTTACCCCACTAATGGTATTAACCATACTCTCAATCGGCTTGCTAACCTGGGATTCTACTTCTTCAGGACCGGCTCCAGGATAACTGGTGATAACTGCGGCCATAGGAAACTTCATTTCAGGATAAAGATCTACCGGTATTCGAGCCAGGGTAAAGAACCCCAGAATAATGACAACTGACACCAGAATGATCATGGCAACCGGTCTTTTGACTGCAAAATTAGCAATCTTCATTATTTAGCACCCCCGGCGACCACCCGTACCAGACTGCCATCACTAACCAGCGTATTACCTCTGGTAATGACCTCCTGTCCCGGCTTAATGCCTTGGAGGATTTCCACCATCTGATTATTCATAATTCCTACTTCAACCTCTAGCAGTCGGGCTCGGCTGTCTTCATCAACAGTATAAACAATATCCCGACCGCCTTTAGGAATAACTGCCGTAGAAGGAACCCCAATAGCTTCCTGCCTGCTCAGGGTATGCACGCTCACCTCAGCAAACATCCCTGATTTTATTTTTCCTTCTTGATTGGGCAGAGCGACCTTTACTGCGTAGTTTCTCTTCACCGGATCAGCTACCGTGGATATACTATCTACCGCACCGGTAAACGGCTCATTCTGAACCGCCTTAATCAGCACTTCCACTTCGCTCCCCTGTTGCACATAGGTTACTTCCGATTCGCTTACCATAACCTCGATTTCTAGATCATTACTATTCGTTACAATCGCTGCCGGAGCCTGCGTATTCGCTGTTTCTCCCAGCGATAGATTTACACTCCCTACCACGCCGCTGATGGGTGCGGTGATACTGCAGTTACCCACCTGATCCTGAGCCATACGGTAACCAGCAGCAGCCTGTTCAATGCCCGCCTGCGCACTATCAAGCCCCCGTTGGGCCACTTCCCACTGCTGGGCTGATGCAGCGCCGGCTTCGTAGAGCTTCTGCGTACGTTCGTAGTTGCTCTGTGCGTTTTGTAACTGAACATCCGCTAGGCTCTTGCCAGCAGCAGCCTGCTGAATACCTGCTTCATAATCACTGCTATCCAGTGTTAACAGGGCTTGACCCACAGAGACCATATCACCAGGCTTCACATAGATCGCCGTAACCCGGGCAGGTACCTTGGGCATTATGTATACTTCATTTTTCCCTCTGACGATGCCAGAGTAGCGAACACTTTTGGCTATGTCTGTTTTACTTGCTTTAGCTGTGTTTACCGTAATCTGTGATTCCTTCACAACCGCCTCTTTTTTCCCGCAGCCGCTTAGAACAACACATGTCATTAACAGTAAACAAAGGATTAGATACACTGATTTGTTCCTCTTTATCACTAATTGTTTCCCTCCTAATTATGTATAAAAAAATTTCCGACCGACCGGTTGGTCAGTTTACTATATTTGAATTATACCGTGAAGACAATTTTAAAAGCAACAAAAATAATTATTAGTTGGACAGTTGGAACGTTGAAGAGGTTAATTAGAAAATAGGCACTAACTGATCTTTAATAACCAAATAAATCTGTAAAGCTGTAAACATAAAAAAGGCACAACAAACTAGACCCATACAAATGCGTGCATCGGCCAGAAACAAAAAGTATCCGTACTTGGTGTAAACTAGGCAGTCTTTTGTGGTTCGACCACCTCCAAACCAAGTTTCTTGGCCTCAGCTATGATTTTTTTAACCCTGAATTGCTCCTGTTTTGTTTTTGTTGCCTCGAAATAGGTTTCATCGTAATCTGTGTCATGTTTCAGCATGTTGTAGATAATAACAAGGATTTTTCTTGCCAACGCAATAATAGCTTTTTTAGCACCGCGACGCTGTTTGACCTTCCAATACCATTTTGATAGATAAGTGTTGCGCATTCGGGTTATTGACCAGGCAACCTCGCAGAGAATTCTCTTTATGTAGGTATTCCCATGGAGTGTACGAGTGGACTTTTTTTCCCGCACTTTCATAATTGCCTGGACTTAGACCAGCCCATGAACAGATGTGTTCCGCTGTTTTAAACTGCGCCATATCGATCCCAATTTCAGCAAGGACAGCCGCAGCAGCAGTCTTGTTTATTCCGGGTATTCCATCTAATTGCTCTAACTGACGATGATATTTTAAAAGCTCTTCATCAATTTTTTGTTCTATCAATCGAAGATGCTCATAGCTATCATCCAAACGTTTGAGTAATATCGAAAGAAAATCTTTTTGCAAGCTATCCATGTTACCGTTAACAGCTAGTTTGATATCATTTAATTTGGCTCTAGCTCTTTTTTTTACAAGTACATCAACTTCATCAGGTGTAATTTTACCCACCTGTGCAAGGTGATTAATAATTGCTCTGCCAGATACGCCAGTGCTTTCCATAGCAACATGATGACAGTTTTCCTCTTCTAACCAGGCTCTGAGTTCCTCAAGGCCTTGGATAAGAGTTGAAAAACTTTTGGTGCAAGCTTTAGGCTTACTGTGAATGCCGCCTTTAAGGAGGCATGCTACAACGGTTTCCTTGTGGACATCTAGTCCACAACAAATTTCTAAAATGTCTTGCATGGGCGTTATTCCTCCAAATTTGTATTTCAGGGTTGATTGCCCGAGAAAGTGAAGTTTAATTCACGTGCTATTCCCAAATCCATCTGAATTCGGGGCAACAATTGGCTGTGCTCGAAGGCAATCGGGTTAGGTTAGTACACGAGGTTATACCATCAAATCATCTTCAACCTTTGACCCTGATAATTAAAATTTAGCATAATACGTCATTTATGCAATCACATTACATTATTTTCATTGGTGGTTGTGGCTCGCGGCCATGGGGGGTTAGTACGAAAATGTAACAAATGGGGTCTGACCCCAAAATGTAACATTATTACTCACACAGCTTATTTTCATTGGTGTGCCGTACGGACATGGAGGGTTAGTTGGCAAATAGGAATTTTAGAACGTGTTTTGGAGTGACAAGGACAAGGGAACAAGTTTGTTGCAACATTAACACTTTATAAGCAAAAGAGTGTAACAGCTCGAAAATGTTGACAATAACCCCGCTTCCCTGTCACCTTCTTCCCCCTTTACACAAAAACACCCTCCGCTGCAATCGCAGCAGAGAGTGCTTCTTTATCCTAGTTAAATATGTCAAAAATTCACTGCCCAGCACCTACTAAATTCTGTTATCTATCACCACGGTACGCGTCGCATCAATCCAGTCAACTCGTCCTCCAAAGGATTCGGAAACAAACCGCAGGGGAACCATCGTTCTTCCTGCTGCTGCATTGATTTCTGCCGGTGCATCAAGGGTAACTGCTTGCCCGTTCTTGTATGCGGTTTCGCTTCCTATATATATTTTGACTTCTGTTCCCCCTCGAACGGCAGTTACACACTTCAGACTATCATTCCAGGTAATGTCTACCCCCAGGATTTCAAATACCCGGCGCATCGGAACCATGGTTCTGCCATTATTGATGTATGGAACTGGGTTCGTAGCATACTCTGTCCCGTTTACCATTAGTTTGATCGGCAGGTTCTCCGTATTTCCGTTTTCTCCCTCTGTTGTATCACCGGACAGTGCCTGCACAGCAAGATCAGCCGCATTCCCTTTCACAGTTAGCCAGGATACATAGCCATAATCCATCGCCGGTTTTACTTCGTAAAAATCAGTAGAGGCTAGCTTTTCAATGATGCCGCTGTCTAAATTCATTAAATTCACATCCGGTGATCCACCAGAGGTCTGTACCCATGCCACATAGTTACCCCATACACAGGGTTGAACATCGTTGGTGCTGTTATTGGTTAATTGTTTTAACTGTCCTTTTGAGATGTCAAACATCCAGACTTCATTCAGGGCATTGTTTTTTACCGCATATCCCCACACCTGGTTATAAAAACTTCCTACCGGCAGTTTTGCTCCGCTTCCTTCCGCCCACACAATCTTTTCTCCGGACAGGCTCAAAGAAGCCTTGTTTCCATACGAACTCGCCGCCACGCTTGTAGTGCCATCCTTCAGGTTATATACAAAGACCCCATTATTGCCATTTTTGTGTCCGAGGTAAGCTAAATAACTATCTGAAAGTACCAGTTCGATATTTTCGCTCTCCTGAAGCTGCAGATTCGTGGAACTACTGGAAGATAGGTTATAGATACAAATTCCGCCGCTGCCGATACCATAATCCACCCAGGCAATGCGATCACCTGATATTTTGACATTGCGTTTGGTCGTAAAGGTCTTGGAAATAAGGGTACTCTGTTTAGTCTCCAGATCATACAGATATACATCCATATACGAACCATGACTCACTGTATAGGCCAGGTTTCTCCCATCCACATCATAGGCATCAATATTGGTCAGTGCAATATCAACCTTGGTGCATGCCCCCGTCGAACGTTCCCAGACCTTAAAATACTTCTCCTGCCCCTGCAGATTCAAACTTACCCCGCCCCAGTCGGTCAAGACCATCTGTACCGGGTTCCCATCATTCTCAATTACCTTCGCATCAGCCTGTCCAACACCCACAAACAGCATCATAAACATCATCACGGCAAGAACTGCCGCTGTTCCCTTATGTATCTTCACTTGAGCACACCTCTCCTCGTCTGCATTTATTTACTACTACATATACATTTTAACTGCAAATTTTCTTGCAGGCTATAGGGATATATTGCTAATTTCCTTCAACGACACGCGGGCAGATCTCTTATCCCTCTTTACCCCACGCAATAAAACCCCGGAAAGGCTACTATGCCTCCGGAGTTCGCTATTCATTGCTAAATTCCCGCATTGCTCTTCTTTTTCCGATTGATAACATGGCTTTTCCCACGGTAGTCCTTAGTAAACGCACGGCTAATTGTCAGGAGCTTGCAAAACTTGATAAGTTGGCGTCAGGCAGTGGCCCTCCACCAGATACCCGTTTACAAACCCAGACGTTCTTTTAGCGTTTCCTGAAGAATCTGTGAATAACTAATCCCGGCCTCTTCAGCCATAGTTGCTAACCATTGAGGAAGACTTACGGTTTTGATGACTGACTTTGTTTCCTTCTTGCGCAAATAATCACTTAGATCCATATCGATAATGGTTACAAACTCTTCCTCTGAAGAGGTTTTGACGTCATTGTAGTTCGATGGTGCGGGGATTTCTTCTTGCGCTTGTTTCATCGCTAATATGCATCCAGCCAAAGCTTCTCGAGCCATTGACATGGCTTCTGAAATGGATTCGCCTTCTGTGATGCATCCCGGAATATCCGGTACTTCAACAGTGTATACAACGCCACGCTCTTCTATCTTATATGGTGTAAAAATAGCAGGGTAAATATAGACCATTATGGTTCACTCCTTTTCTTTTGAGCTTACTTAAATCCGGGTTTTATTTTAACCCCGCTGCTTTAAGGATTTTATTTAAGGTTCCTGGAGCCATGTCTTTACTATGGAGGGCCACCGGAATGGTTCCGGACTTAGTTGGGTGTTTGTGTATATAGTGTGATCCCTGTATCGAAACAACCACCCATCCATCGTCCGCCAATACTTTCATGAGATCCTTTGGTTTCATGTTGCCCACCCTCCTTGTGTATTCAGTTTATTATATAAAATTATATAACGCAACCTTCTCGTCCGCACTGCCTGGCACCAGTGGTTTACTGATCGTTGACACTAGTCGTCCATATTCATCAATGTGTTTCTTAAGATCAATATCCGTAATTGTTTCATAATGAAGTACATCAAAATAATATGGAAGCGGCAATTCCTCATTTAACAAAGTACTAAGACGCTGAACGATCTCTTCTGTAATCTCATCCCCATAAACAACGAGATCCACATCAGAGCCTTGTTTATAATTGCCCATAGAACGACTACAGAAGATGGCTGCTTTTTCAATTTCACGCCATCGACTTAGCGCTTCGATAATCATTTCAATGCTTTTAGTTGATAAACCAAACTTCATACCTTAGCTCCCAAATCACGATATACCTGCGATATTGCCTCATAATAATAATCTTTTACCATCGAAATAGCCGTTTGAAAACGTTCTTCATCATATGTATGTGCTAAAAGATTTCTTTTCTCCAACATATCCATCCATATCTCCCCGTCATCAATCAACCCATGATGAAATGCTGCCTTAATGACTTCCCGTGGAAAACTTACTACAACCTCCTGGTACTCCAGATAGTCTTTCAATGTCTTCCAGGCCAGTTCAAAAGTATACTCAAATCGCTGAATTAAACCTTCTTTTTCCAGAACACTCAATGTTTCGTAAGCTAACATTGCCGTTTCCAACTGATGATAAGCCCTTTCAAAATGCTGATATCGTTGTCGCCATCTAATTTCCTTTGATTCCCCCATCATAGCCCGCCTTTCTTTTGCTTAGACGTAAAGTTTCTGCAAATACTTTCATCCTATATGTCAATATGTGTCAATATGTCCAGGTCCTGGCACGCTCTATGTCTCTTGATATCATCAGTATAATTAGGCATGTTAAAAAAATAAATAAGTCAATTTACTTATTATACCAATTTTCAAACCAAACAGGCATTGTTATCCCTTTACTGAAATAAAAATTACCTGCATTATACATAATTGGTGTCACTCCTA
>JAYEHK010000169.1:0-8519 GCA_034659475.1 Bacillota bacterium
CAATAATCCTACCTGGGGTCGAACTAGGTTGTCTAAAGAACTTTGTCTCATTTGGAACTGGTGCGACCATAACGGCAATCCGAAGGATATCTCCTGTCGAGATATGTTGCGTAAATTAGATGCTAAGGAGCAAATCTGTTTACCAAATATCCAAAAACAAGGTAGACAACCCGGCACTCGGGATATCATAAAGCTGCAAATACATGACACAACTGAAATCACCTGCAATATCAAAATTGGGCACCTTGCCAGCCATATACTGGGCCGTGTCTGTCGCCGCATTTCGACGGATTGGCAGGAGAAATATGGACATCCGAATGAGCAAAACACAACAAAATGTTTCAGGTGGTTTTCGTTCCAAGGATGGCTGTGATGCATTTGACATTCACCGCAGTTATATTGCTACTGCCATTAAGCATGAAATCTCTGTATTGATGCCATAATGGCTTTGACTTCTGGCAAACCTCTCTTTACATACTCTCAATAAATTTTTAACCCGTTTTTAGGTTTAATTTTGAAGGTTGTTATCAACCTTCTCTTTGACCTACCCTTCTATGATAATAGGGGATGCTAAAATTATAGAGAAGATATACGACCATGAGCTGAAAATAGAACCGTTTGTATTGGAAAATATACAGCCTTCCTCTGTGGATCTTACTTTAAGTCGCAAAATAAAAATCCCTAAAAAGTATGATGGGGTAATAGATGTATATAAGGAAAAGGATATAGAACAATATTTTGAAGAAAAAGAAATTAATGATTATGTACTTGAACCAGATACTTTTATTATTGGACAGATTAATGAAATCGTAGGGTTTTCAAAGAATTTGCAGGGAAACATTCAGAACAGAAACAGCGTGATACGTGCAGGAATCGATGTGGGCTTATCTACATATATAAATCCCGGGTATACAGGGAAGCTTCCTATTGTCATAAAGAATATTGGCCAGATGAATATTCAATTGGTGGCAGGCATGAGGATATGTCAACTGGTAATTAATGAAGTAAAACCGGGAGCTAGGCAGGGTTATCATCAAAAGAACGATGCGAAATATCATCTAGAGCAGGATATTCAATTATCAAAAATATACTTAGATAAAGAATTTACAGAATTTCTCAGCATAAAGGGCAAAGAGACGTTTAATATTGATGAGCTATCAACTTATTTGCTAGATAGGCTAGAGAGAAAGTCCATTGATATCAGACGTGAATTAACCGATGAGCAAAAACGAGAAGTCGGTCTGCTGTAGGTGAACGTTATGGGTAAAATGGGTAATAATAGAACTGATGAGTACACAACAGAAGAGATTAAGGTGGCACTGAGTAAATTAAGACCGTTTATTATTGAACACCAGCATAGAGAGAGAATCTATAAATACATATCACTATATAAAGAGTTACATAATGGCGAAATGCCGTCTCCAAAAGATATCAACAAGTTTAGCGGGTTTCTTATTTCCAATCAAACCTGTGCAATTGAAGCAGATGAATTGTTACATGAATGAAGTCAAACGAGCTGTCATTTTTGGGTCAAGAGCTCGGGGAGACTACAGATATAACTCGGATATCGATCTTGCAGTCTATGCGCAGGGCAGCCCGTCTGTAGCTCTGTACTTGGATCTTGATGAAGCAGCAGGAATCTACAAACTTGATTTTATCGATATGACCCGTCTGACCAATTCAAAACTACGTCAACACATAGAGGAAGAAGGGATACAGATCTATCCTGCTGTATCTTGCTGAAAGATTTGGTGACTGAGCAGCTTAGTGTTAGGCACCTAACATTCTTGAAAAATTTGTTGAAGTAAAGAGTAACCCCGGTGCCTGACAGTGCGCCAAGATAACATCGGTGTCGGTGTCTGACATTTGTCTGGTTCCTTCGCTGGTTTTACTACTGTACATCGCTTTTTCAGAAGCTGCATGTGCCAAGTTTTCCGCGTTTGTGTTGACTTGTTCAGAGGTCTGTCCATTGCTGCGTACAGCGCTTAAAAGTGCATCGGATGAATTTGCAATAATAATGCTGTTCCTCCAATTAAAAACGTCAATAAAGAAATTTCCGTAAATATTGCTGTCCAGGTAATATTAACGTTGCCCTTGCCAATCAAGTGTAATAAGATTGTAGCAATATTCCCTAAACCAGCGATGATAACGGCACCTAAAATAATCCGCCGATGGCCTTCCGTCATGTTCTTTTGAAGTAGTTGATTATTTTCCATCCTACGTTTCCCCCTATTTACCGCTAGTTTCCAGTTAAAGGAAGCTGCTATTTGTATCATCATGACTGTTATTTAATTTGTTAATTCTACGTCATTTGAATGAAACAATAAAAATGGCTTCCGATGTCTTACTTGGAACATCTAAATAATATATGTAAATTAAACAATTCTCTGCGAATTTAATGTTTTCCTCTAAATATACACAAATGTAATAGAAAATGGGTCAGACTTAGGCTTAGCAACAACATGATTCTGGGATAATGCCAACCACACTAATTGGATTTTTATACCAGCATGTCTGTGTAAGCACAGCTTTCTTTATGCTAAAAAATTATTGTGAAAAAGTCCCAAACAATTGCCGGGAGAGCTTTGAGATGCTTTTGCCATGAAATTCGCTTCCGTTCTTTTTGATACCATCATAAGATTAATGAATAAAAGGATTAATCGGTGAGTCGCGGGATAGACGTCGAGACTCACTTTGTTATATATATTTCCATAAACATTGTAACATTAACCCATAATTTGGTATAATTTTACTAAACAAAGCGAATCGGAGAGGGGAGATTGTTTGTGGAAAGGGCGAAAATCATTTCCGTTATTAATTGGAAGGGTGGGGTCGGTAAGACGACGTTGACCCATCATCTGGGGACAGGCTTTGCGCATCTGACGGATGGGGAGCGGATGAAATATTTGGGTACGACGGAGGTACCGAGGGTACTTCTGATTGATAATGATGCACAGTGCAGTTTATCGGTCTCATGCTTGGAGGAACAAGGGTATGGGGATCTGATTCTTACGAAGAAAGTCGAGACGATTGCGAATCTATACATTCCTTTCCTGGAAAATGAGCAAGCTGATGTCAATGTCAGATCTCATATCTTGAAGTGGTCTGTGCGCAGGCAGGGGGCGGGGATGTATCCTCAGGTGGACTTACTGCCGTCTCATCAGGATCTGATTTACACGGATATGGACATCGCGATGTATTCACCGGCTGGATATATGACGAATATGAAGAAGGATTCCCGGATCTATAAGTGTCAGGTGCTTCATAACATGCTGGAACAGGTTAGAGATGATTATGACTTTATATTCATTGATTGTCCGCCCAATCTGAACTATATTACGCAGAATGCGTTTTATGTGAGTGATTATTATTTGATTCCTACCCATCTTGACTTACTCTCAATTTATGGCCTGACATCGATCACCGGCAAAGTGACGAAATTAAATGAGCTGTTTGGGAACCTGGTTGAGGATTACAAACCGGTAGAGTTAATTGGGATCGTTCCGAACCGGGTGAAGGAATATAATAAGGAACCAAAGGGCAGCCAGAGTAATATTCTGAAGAGGTTGTATGAATCCTATGGAGATATGGTTTTTCAAAATTATGTGACTGAAGGAGATGGGATCAGCAGTGCGTCGCAGATGGGATTTCCGGTTTATGGATTGACAGGTTCAGGGGCGAATGCGAAGAAACAGGCGGATGCGATGCAGGCAGTTCTCTGTGAAATGCTGGAACGGATATAGAGGTGCGGGAGATGAAGGTGAATCGTATACTGAATGTAATCCGACAGCTAATCCCTATCTTGGAGTATTACCGGGATCAAACGGTGACTGAGATGCTAGAGGATATCTATGAAAAGTCCTGTAAGACACCGCCGCAGACATCGTCTTCTTCTACAGGGGAACCAGGGGTTACCCTGAAACGAAAATCGAATCCTCTTAAGCTATCTCCAGAAGATGCAGCAGCTAGTATACGAGGCATGGATGAGGCTGAACGGATTCTATTTCTGGCCTCTTATACGATTGAGGATATGAAAAAAATAGCCGACTGTTTGCACCTTAAGTATCTGTCCAATATAAAAAGACAGCCGATTATCGTGCTCATCACTTACGGGCAAGCGCATACTGTCGAGCAACCATTACGCCCTGCGACGGGGACGAAACCCATACAGGAAGTTTCCCACATAGGGGATGCAGTTCTTCGGGTACCCACGATGAAACAGGATGAGATCATAAATTTTCTGGCTGCGTATAATAAATCGGAGATTCTTGAAATCGCCCGTCGCCTCAATCTAAGAATATCATCCGGTTATCGTAAAGATAACATCATTCTCCTTATTGCCAAACACTTCGGCTACAAAGACATTGACCGCCAAATATCCCCCAAATAACTCAAGGACGCAGTTCGCATTCCTTTTGACTCATACAATAGTCCTCACTGTAATAGGTGGGGACTATTGTATATTAGGACTCTGCTTACATTCATTTTGAAAACGACAACCAATAAAAACAGTAATGTAATATTGTTTAGGAAAATGGTTTACAAAATATTGCATAAATGTTAATATAACTGTAATGAAAGGTAAAATATTACATAACAATTGATATGCGTAAAATAAAAATGGATTATTATGAGGAAATCGGTCATTGTGTACTGGAGCGAAGGGGGTGAGGTCGATGCAGGATGAGGGTCAGGATTTAGCAGTAAGGCAGGAGAAGCTGATCCAGGAGGCGCGCAGATGGCTGGAGCAGCGGAAGTTGGAACTAAAAAATAAAGAAGCTGAGTACTTGGAACTGGGACTGGAATGTAACAAGATTGACAGGGAAATACAGCTGCTGGAGACCTGGATGAACGAGGTGGCAATACCGGAGAAGTGCGACATCGCTATGTTGAGCCAATCAGATGAATATGGGGAAAGGGACTTGCCGGAGCGGGATGAAGTGGTGAAGGCAGAACTTCGCGGGGATCATCTGCGCAGGGAAGTGGTTAAGATCCTGGAGGAAGTGTATCCGGAGGTCATCTATTACCGTGAGATTCTCAAACGCCTGGAGGATAAGGGATTTCAAGTTGGGGGCAAAGATCCCGGACTGAACTTGGTTGCCCACCTTGCCAGAGAACCCAGGGCTGTTCGGGCGGAAAAACGCGGCATGTATCGCCTGGGCGTGGAAGACGACAGGGGAATGGGGGAATGTGTGAATGGCAGAGTATCGGAGGATTGAACAGCTGCGAGATGAGGTTGTGGCGATACGGCCTGTTTATTCGGAAACAGGGAATATAACGGAGTTGATTCTTAGGTCTGGAGAGCGGGTGGTGGACAAGCGTATCGTTAACTCGACAATCAATGCTCTGGCGAAGGCCTTTGCCATTGACCTGCACGCACAACGACAGCAGTCACAAACGGTGCTGGGCCGCAAAGGGGCGCCGTTTCCGTTTCATCTTCCTCCCAGGCGTGTCTTCATCCCGCTCAAAATGCGAAGGCCCATGGCAGAGAAGGACTCCGCCTATGGCTATGTGGAGCTTGATTATGTGGGGGATATCCAGGCCCATTCGAGCCGGGAATGTGTACTTACCCTCGCGAATGGGCCAAGTCTGCCGATCTGCAGCAGCCGTAAAACCATTCTGTCTGCACAACGCGATGGACAGGAAGTCCTGGAGCATCTGGAACAGGAAAAAAACCCTGAGCCGATGGATGATCAGGTGCAGCATGCGATCAACATTCTCGTCTATTTCCTCGCCACCATGCTTGCTCGCCAGTTGCATCATATAACGGATGAGAATCCCGTCCGGTAAGGTTAGCCGACCGCCGGTAGTTAGTCTTGGAGGGCAGCGGGTAACCGTTGCCTTTAAGCGTAGACAAACAAGCAGGTGGGCCGAAAGCAGTAGCAGATTAACACAAAGCGTCTCCTAAAGTTGAAAGGCATACGTTTACTCGACCCAAAAAAACTTGGAGTGATGAAAATTTTGCGTTTATCGCAGGTTATACATCCGGAGGGTTTCCATATGGTGTTACCTAGGAAGAAGCTGAATTATGGGATAAAGAGTTTATCTGTGTCACTTTTACCAGCCAGCTTTCTATATGGAACTCGACTCTGCCCGGATGAACTTATTCATAACTTATGACTAAGCTTGCTGGTAAATGATAATGCCATCCCTGTTAATATTGAAGAGGAGTGTTTCATTTGACAGATGACGCAGATCAATCACATCTATTTTATAAATTCCTGCTGCATCATCAAGGTCAGAATATAAACCGACCGGAAGTTGTCCTTCACAGTCGATTGCCAGATCGATGTCAGAATTATGCCGATAATCCCCACGGGCACGGGAACCAAAGAGGATCGCATTTTGGATACAATCATGTTTGTTTAGTTCATTAATGAGCGCCTGAAGAATATTGTCTGATAAACCGTATCTCATTACTCAACCGCCTTATTAATCTTTTGAGCTAAATCTACGAACTGAGGGTAATAGGCTGATTTGATTCTTTGGTATATCTCGAGGGCCTTTTTTTCGTCATAGGTATGTGCGGTTAGGTTTCGATCGTCGAGCATTGCAATCCATGCTTCTCCATTCTGAATCAAATCAACTGCAAAGGCCTCTTTAAAAGTAGCGCGGGGCGAATTCACCACTGCGATTCCGGTATATAGCAGATATTCTTTGAGTAACTTCCAGGCTAATTCATAGGTGAATTCAAAACGCTGTATGGCAGCGTCATATACGAAAGTATTGCTAGGATCTGCTTCGAGCACCTCTTCTAGGCGCTTTAATGCATTGCTATAATTGCTGCGCATGAGTTGCAGTTTGTCTGTATTCATAAGTTATGGCACCTCTTTCTAAATATTGTAAAATTCCTATTTAATTATATTATATATGAGGGATGCCTTCAAATGCCAGTTTTTAAACCAAACTAGTTATCCTCGAACCCCCGGTGCCTGACAGTGCGCCACGTGTTACACCGGGACGTCAGGCTGTGTGACAATATCACTCCGTCCCTATTGGCTACAGCAGATTGCGGCGGCGGGCTTCGAATGTCAGTTCATCCCTGAAATCAGGATGGGCTACCCGGATAATATTTTGTACTCTGCGTCGGATGGACTGACCCTTAATGTGTGCAATGCCCCATTCTGTTACCAGGTAATCGGCACATGACCTGGGCGTGGTAATAATTCCGCCTGACCTGATGTTTGGCACAATCTTGGAAATCAGCTTTCCCTCGGATGCGGATGGCATTGCTGTTGATTGGGTAGCGATAATAGAGATGCCGTCTTTCGATTGAAATGCACCGTCTACAAAGTCTAATTGTCCCCCTGGATGAGTATATTGTTTCCAACCTATGGATTCGGAACAGATCTGGCCGGATAGATCCACCTCAAGGCAGGCATTGATGGAGACCATATTATCGTTTTTGCCAATGATGTGGGGATTGTTCACGAAATCCACCGGATAAAATTCTATTCCCGGATTATCATCAATCCAATCATAGAGCTTTTGACTGCCCATCGCAAAGGTGAAAATTGATTTATGGGGCAAGAAGGTTTTCCTGCGGTTCGTCACCACGCCGGCTTCCCATAAATCTTTCATGGTGTCACAGGCCATTTCTGAATGAATGCCTAAATCATGCAAATTGGCATGCAAAAAAGCCTGGGCTACCCCATTAGGAATACCGCCAATGCCCAGTTGAATCGTTGCGCCATCCTTAACTAACTCACAACAATACTCCCCGATTTTCATTTCAACCTTTCCCGGTTCCTTTTCAGGCAGAGTAGCCAGGTCTTGTTCGGCTTCGACAATTGCATCAATGTCTGTTATATGAATACAATTGTGACCGCGACTGCGTGGCACCTGAGGGTTAACCTGGGCCAGAACCATATAACGATCATCACCATATCGATGCTTTTGGGCAGCGTTAAGGGCAATTGGGAGCGTCGCATCAGCCCCCAGACCCAAACAAAAATAACCGTGGCGATCCATTGGCGCGACCATAACCATCGCTGCATGCATGGGACGGATCTTTTCATCTGTATAGATGCGGGGCAGTTCATGAAACCGATTGGGTGTCAGGGTAAACTCACCGCTAATAACCTTGTCTCGACTGATGATCGGATACCCACAGTCTATTTGAATATTGGAATGCTGTCCAAGCTTATACCATTTGTTTTCTGGATAGAGATCTACAACATTATTGATCGTAATGTCTTCGACCTCATTGTCCCGGTCTACCAATGCATTCACTAAGCTTAATGGCATAGGCACAGCGATACCCGCCCATACATCACTGTGATTCTTTATTTTAGCTGCAGCTGCATCAGCAGAGCAAAGCTTCTGTTGGTATATTTCGGTATAGTTCATGATAGTAACCCCTCTCATGTGTAATGTTTGGTGCTATAATAACACCTTAAGTTTCGCACCCCGCAAAACCTGGATTCCCTGAATACTCTGATAGCCTCAAAGAACTAATAGAACTGGTTTTTAGACTAAATCCATATTGGCAACTCAACTTGCTTTATCGAGCTTTTTGA
>JAYEHK010000170.1:0-30861 GCA_034659475.1 Bacillota bacterium
CATCGCCCGGGTCATACCGACATAACAGAGACGCCGTTCCTCGGCAAGTTCCTCCCCCATATCACCAGAACGGGAATGGGGAAACAACCCCTCTTCCATCCCAGTCATAAAGACAACCGGAAATTCAAGTCCTTTCGCGCCATGGTAGGTCATCAAAAGAACGGATTCTGCATAATCGACATCATCTGTATCCTGCACCAGTGCAATTTGTGCGAGGAATCCTTCCAGACCTTCTCCACCGTCTTTTTCAAACTGCACCGCCAGGGATCGCAATTCCAGAATATTGTCCATCCTAGCCTGCGCCTCCGCTGGATTGGTTTGTTGCAAATCCTCAATATAGCCAGATAAATCCAACAGTTGATCTAAAATTTCACGCAAAGGTGAGCCACCTTCATTAAGGGAAGACAGAAACTGTAGCATACCATAAAAATTCTCCAGTTTCTCCGCAGCCTTTTTTGTAATGCCAGTAATATCGGATGCATGCTTTAATACCTCTGTAACCGATATCCCATTCAGTGCAGCCTCTGCTTCCAATTTTTCCAGGCTCTTATCCCCGATCCCCCGGCGCGGAACATTAATCACCCGTCGAAAGCTTAAACGATCATTGCCATTGGAGATCAATTTAAGGTAGGCAACAATATCCTTGATTTCCTTACGTTCATAGAACCTGTGCGCCCCTACAATTTTATAGGGAATATACTTTCTTACCAGGGCTTCTTCTATGAGCCGTGACTGGGCATGGGTACGGTAAAATATCGCACAGTCATTATAGGTTCGATTTTGCTCCTTACAAAGCTGGTTCAGGGTTTCTGCAACAAACTGCGCCTCCTGATAAGAATCTCCGGCACAAAAATAGGTAATTACATCACCCGCATCATTAGGAGTTCTAAGATTCTTTTCCTCACGGTCAACATTATTTTTGATCACTGCGTTCGCTGCCGTAATAATATTCTGACTGGAACGGTAATTCGTCAATAGTTTAACCATTTTAGCATCCGAGTAGTCTTTTAGAAACCGTGTCACATTGTAAGGCTCTGCCCCTCGCCAGCTATAGATGGACTGATCCGGATCCCCTACCACAAACAAATTATGATGATTGGAAGCCAGCATCTTGGCCCACATATACTGGGCATAGTTTGTATCCTGGTATTCGTCGATCAATATGTATTTGAACCAGCGCTGATATTTAGCCAGCGTGTCTGGATATTCACGGAAAAGTTGTATACACAAAACGATTAAGTCTTCAAAATCCAGGGCATTGTATTCCTTCATACGAGCCCGATAAATCCTAAAAACACGCTGATAAAGATCCCGCTTTAAAGGAGACTGCCCCAGATTACTAAAATATACATCCGGATCCATCAGACTATTCTTAGCCTGTTTAATAAACCAGAGCACCTCATCCGGCTTTGTCTCATAATCGCGTTCTTCTTTCAGGATTTCTTTTATCAGGGTTTTACTCTCTGTTTCATCCAGAATAGAAAAGTTCTTATCAAAACCCAACTGTCCAATGTCCATTCGCAGGATTTTATAACATGCCGCATGAAATGTCTGCACCCATTGCCCACTGTAATCCGGAATAAGCTGGGCTACGCGGGAACGCATCTCCTGGGCCGCTTTATTCGTAAACGTAATGGCAAGAATGGATTCAGACGGTACGCCTTTACTGATCAGGTAACTGATTCTTCGAGTCAGTACCCTAGTTTTTCCTGACCCTGCCCCTGCCAGCACCATACACGGCCCTTCAATATGAAGGACTGCTTCCTTCTGCTCAGCATTCAAGCCTTCTAACACTTCTATCATAAATACTAACCACCTTTTTGAGGAATGAATCTATATCTTTATATCATACCATAAGCCGTTGTTCTCAGGTGAGAGTAGTTAGGGATAAGACCTGAACCCTTTATCTCTCTAACAGGACAATCGGCACATAGTATTTTGCATATCTTTTTCCCTGTTGGTCAGTATAGGTACCCTTTTTATCGCTGACCATGACGGTTGCTCTTTTGTTAATATTACATATGACCCCTGTGATTTTCTTGGCATTGTAAGCAAAGCTCACCGTATCACCTATCTTAAATCCGCACTTCTGCTGGGCAACACTGTTCGGAGTCGTCAGATTATGATGACTCTCCGTATGCCCGAATAGATGATTCGCCATGGTTTTAAATCTTTGTTGGCTGCAATTGGTTTCTTTAAAGTACAGCAACTCAATAACATGACAGATTTCATGTTCAAAAACCAACTGAAGTGCTTCGACACTGTTTTTTGTCGCAATTCCGCCAACCGTTTTAAGGCCTTCCAACTCACCATATTTAAATAAAATCTCAACACTAATCCTGATTTCCAGGACAATGTCTTCGTCTTTAATATTAGCAATATTGCGAAGACTGATCGTTTTACCCGCAGTTTTCGTCATACGCCGGGAAAGAGAAAATTTTAATTGGCCCTTAAAATTATTCTTAAACCAATCGTTAAAAAACACCTGATCATATAACCCCATAAGCAGTTCCAAGTCAACCGTAGAGATTCTCGTTAGGTTCCCACCATCAAGGTTGTCTGATGATGAACAAATTTCGGTATATATGGTTTTCCTTTTATCCACGATTTCCTTCGCAGTGTATCTGGTTGTTGTCAAATCAATCATGTAATACCTCTAAACTCTCCCCCAGTGATAAAAAAAGGAAGCAAAAAGAACGCCCCTCTGCTTCCCAGGAAATTATCTGCGTGATTTTAATTCGGCAAAAACTTCATCCAATTCCAGATCCTGTTCCACCAAGAGAACCAGGAGGTGGTAGAGCAGATCAGAAGCTTCGTAGCGTAGTTCTGATTTGCTTCTGTTCTTGGCAGCGATGATGACTTCTGCGCTTTCCTCGCCGACTTTTTTAAGGATCTTGTCAATACCCTTATCAAAAAGATAGGTGGTATAACTGCCTTCAGGCATTTCCTTTTGGCGGCTTTTGATGACGTCCTGCAGCTCATATAGAATACCGGGGCCTATTTTGGCTGCGTAGGTCTTCTCGGCATCAAAGACTTCCCGTTCTATCTCTTCTCCCTCCAGGTTGCGATAGAAACAGGAATAGTGACCAGTGTGACAAGCTGCACCGGTTTGTTCCACTTTGATGAGGAGGGTATCTTCATCACAGTCAAAGCGGATCTTTTTTACATCCTGAACATGCCCCGAGGTTTCACCTTTCATCCATAGTTGCTGGCGACTCCGGGAATAAAACCAGGTGTGACCTGTCGCAACGGTCTTCTCCAGAGATTCCTTATTCATGTAGGCCATCATCAGAACTTCACCACTGTTGACATCCTGTATAACTGCAGGGACCAGTCCCCGATCATCAAAACGAATGGATTCTATCATAATCTTACCTCGACTCCTTTAGCTCTCAGAAATTCTTTGGCTTCCCTTATAGAATACTCCCGATAATGAAATATGGAAGCACACAGAACAGCGTCTGCCTTCCCTTCATTACAGGCCTCCAGCAAATGCTGCAGATTTCCTGCACCACCTGAAGCGATCACAGGAATAGAAAGCGCCCCGGATACAGCGGCCGTCAGCTCTAAATCATAGCCATCTTTGGTGCCATCTTTATCCATACTGGTGAGAAGGATTTCTCCAGCGCCCAAAACTTCCACTTTTTTCGTCCATTCCAGCACATCCATTCCTGTTGGCGTCCTTCCTCCGTTGATATAGACCTCCCAGCCACCTTTCGGATTGGCTCTGGCATCAATGGCAACAACGATACATTGGCTGCCATATTTTAAAGCCCCTTCAGTAATGAGTTCTGGGGTATGAATGGCGGCTGAATTGATAGAAACTTTATCTGCCCCTGCCTGAAGCAGTTCCCGGATGTTTTCTATATTGCGTATCCCTCCGCCAACAGCAAACGGAATAAAAACCTTCTGCGCTGTTTCACGTACTACGTCAACCATGGTTTTTCTTTTATCAGAGGATGCTGTAATATCCAGAAAAACCAGTTCATCGGCGCCTTCGCGGTCATAATAGGCCGCCAGCTCCACCGGATCTCCTGCATCCTGTAGATTAACAAAATTAACACCCTTAACAACCCTGCCATCATGTACATCCAGACAGGGAATAATCCTCTTTGCTAACACATCACCCCTCCTTTCAAAATGAGTCACGGAACCGTCCCCTGACTCATTTTAGTGTGCTGCGTTCAATGCATCCTGAATGGTTATTTTCCCTTCGTATAATGCTTTCCCGATGATGGCGCCACATACGCCAAGGGATTCTATTGCCTTTAAAGCCTTGATGTTTTCAGGGGTTGAAACACCACCTGACGCAATAATCTGGAGACCGCTTTCACGGGCCATTCTTTCAATGGCTTCCAGATTGGGGCCCTTGAGCAAACCATCTCTGGACACATCTGTATAGATTGCCGTTTTGATCCCTGCCTCACGCATGGTATTGGCAAAATCCAGCACATCCAACTGTGATTTTTCCACCCATCCTTCCACAGCTACCTTTCCATCTTTAGCATCCAATCCGAGAATGATCTTTTCCGGTCCAAAATCCCAAATCAGTTCCTCCACAAATGCAGGACTTCGAACAGCCTTGGTACCGATAATCACCCGACTGGCTCCTAGCTGCAGCATGGCTTCAACGGCCTCACGTGTCCTAAGTCCACCTCCCACCTGAAAAGGAATGGATAAGGAGGACGCAATCTGTTGAATGGCTGCCCGGTTGCGGGTAGAACCTTCAAAAGCGCCATCCAGATCAACCACATGCAGGAATTCTGCCCCGTCATTTTCAAATTTTCGGGCGATTTCCCCCGGTGAATCTGAGTACACGGTTTTATTTTCCTTCAGGCCCTGTACCAGCCGTACACACTGCCCGTCTTTAAGATCGATGGCAGGAAATATTATCATATCTTCATCTCTCCAAAATTCTTCAGTATTTGTAATCCATTATCACTGGATTTCTCCGGATGAAACTGCGTCGCAAAGATGTTTTCCTTTTCCACTGCACAGCAAAAATCCACACCATAATGACAGCTCGCAGCACTCACCTGGGGATCATTAGGCCGCACATAATATGAGTGAACAAAATAAAAAAAGCTGCCTGCGTTGATTCCCGCAAATAGTTTACTTTCTGGTTTGATATCTATACTGTTCCACCCCATATGGGGCACCTTTTGTTCGATTACAAATTTCTCCACCGTACCCGGAATAATATCCAGACCAGAGTACACTCCATTTTCATAGCTTTCCGTAAACAGGAGCTGCATTCCCAGACAGATACCTAATAAAGGAACCTTTTTCCTGACCACTTCCTGCAGACTCTGATCAATTCCTTTATTTCGTAAATGCTTAATCGCATCGGCAAATGCACCCACACCTGGCAGGATGACCTTGTCAGCCGAGACAATGGATTCGGGTTCCGAAACAATCTCTGCCTCACAGCCAATTTTATTCAACGCATTTTTTACACTGGCCAGGTTTCCCATGCTATAATCAATTATTGTGATCAACTGGATTCCTCCTTGTGTGAATAAGTGCAAGGGGACACACCCCTTGCGGGGAATGTCCCCGAGTTTGGCGTTCTCTTGCTATGTTTGTGAGGGGACACACCCCTTACGGGGAATGTCCCCGAGTTTGGCGTTCTCTTGCTATGTTTGTGAGGGGACACACCCCTTGCGGGGAATGTCCCCGAGTTTTGGCGTTCTCTTGCTATGTTTGTGAGGGGACACACCCCCTTGCGGGGAATGTCCCCGAGGTTGGTTGTCGCTTCCTAGGTATCTAGAGGGTTCCTTTGGATGACCAGACGCCTTCTATTCCTTCTTCAATAGATATGGCCTGACGAAAAGCCCTTCCAAACGCTTTGAATACCGCCTCTACAATATGATGTGAATTTTCACCTCTGATCAGATCAATATGCATAGTGATCCCGGCATGATTGACAACCGCCTGGAAAAATTCCTTTACATTTTCCGTAGATAAAAGACCAAGCCGCTCGGAAGGAATATTCACCTCGTACACAAGATAAGAACGACCGGATAAATCCAGTACCACTCTGGCCAGCGATTCATCCATGGGCAGGGTGACTGTCCCATAGCGATGTATACCCGCCTTATCTCCAACAGCTTCGTTGATCGCCTGTCCCAGACAGATCCCTACATCCTCAACCGTATGATGATCATCTACTTCCATATCACCACGTGCTGCAATCGTTAGGTTCACCCGGCTGTGAACGGCAAACAGCGTTAACATATGATCCAAAAAAGGAACACCTGTATCTACCTGATAGGTCCCGTTTCCGTCCAGATTAAGTTTGACCTGCACATCGGTTTCCCGGGTGGTTCGCTGTACCTCTGCCAATCGCTGCTTTCCACTCACATTATCGCCCCTTTCTTACACGCAGGGAATTGGCATGAGCCGTTAACCCCTCAACTTCTGCCAGTTTAATTATGTCATCGGCATCTGCTTCCATGCCTTCTCTTGAGTAATAAATAATGCTGGAAGCCTTCATAAATGTATCCACGGTAACCGGCGAATAGAACCTTGCTGTTCCACCGGTAGGAAGGATGTGATTGGGTCCGGCAATATAGTCTCCCACCGGTTCAGGCGTATATCTGCCCAGGAAAATCGCCCCTGCATTTCGGATCTTACTTAATAATTCAAAAGGGTTTTCCACCATCAATTCCAGATGCTCTGGGGCGATACAGTTTGCAATCTGACATGCCTGGGATATACTATCCGCAACAATAAACGCACCATAGTTGTTCAGTGATTTTTCAATAATCTCACGGCGCGACAGCCCTGTGATCTGTCTTTCTAATTCAAATTCCACCTGACCCAGCAGCGCTTCATTATCTGTCACCAAAATGCTTCGTGCCAGTACATCATGTTCGGCCTGGGACATCAGGTCGGCGGCCACAAAAGCAGGATCAGCCTTGCCATCAGCGACAATTAGAATCTCACTCGGCCCTGCCAGCATATCAATATTGACATCTCCATAAACCATTTTCTTTGCCAGGGTTACATAGATGTTTCCAGGTCCTGTAATCAAATCAACCTTCTTTATATTTTGAGTCCCCCAGGCCAGACCGAAAACAGCCTGCGCTCCACCCATTTTGTAGATTTCCTCAATGTCCAGTTCGGCCGCTGCCACCAGCGTATAGGGATTCATTTTCCCTTCACGGTCGGGCGGCGTAACCATCGCAACCTCTTTTACCCCTGCTACCTGTGCCGGAATCGCATTCATCAAGACAGAGGATGGATAAGCAGCCGTTCCTCCAGGGACGTACAGCCCCACTCTCTCTAATGGGCGGAATAATTGTCCCAGTACATTTCCCTGTTCATCCGGTTCCATCCAGGAATTTTTCATCTGTTTACCGTGAAAATATGCAATATTATCAATCGCCTTGCGCAGTGAGAATACAAATTCATCTTCCACCAAATCATAGGCTTCTTCAATTTCTTTTTCAGTCACCCGGAAATTCTGTTCATTAATTTCAGCCCCATCAAATTTCCTCGTACATTCAAAGATGGCTTCATTACCCCGGGCTTTGATTTCAGTGCCTATTCTACTTACACGTTCCTCAAATTGCTGCAGATCGCCTTTGTGAGCCTCCATAAAAACCTGCAGCTCTTTTTCTTCTGCCCCAATTCTTCTAATTTGCATTCTTTTCTCCACCCTTCACAAGTGCCTGAATTTTCTCAATCAGTGGCTGAATTTGTTCATGCTTGGTCCGATAGCTCACCCGGTTACAAATCAGTCGGGTAGTTGATTCCATGATATGCACCAGTTCCACCATATTGTTTTCTCGCAGGGTCCTGCCAGAAGAAACAATATCAACAATCATATCTGCCAAACCCATTAAGGGAGCTAATTCAATATTCCCATGCAGGGTTATAATCTCAACCTGCAGGCCTTTCTCACGGAAGAAACGCTCCGCTACAACCGGAAACTTAGTAGCCACTCGTCGGTAGTTCAGCTCTTTCAAGGTTAGATTTTCCTGTTCTTTGGGCACAGCAACGGCAAAGTGACAACCTCCGTATCCCAGATCTACCATCTCGAAAACATCTCTGCCCTGCTCGGCGATGACATCTTTACCCACAAAGCCCAGATCAGCAGCACCATGTTCAACATAGGCAGGTACATCTGTGGGACGGCAAATGATATATTTAATGGCAGGTTCGCCCGGGAAAGAAAAGATCATACTACGGCTGTCTTTGTGGATTCCTTCCACGGGAAGACCCGCCTGTGTTAAAAGTTCCAGGGTTGGGGTTAATAAAGTTCCTTTTGAGAGCGCAATGGTTAAATATTCCTGTGACATCATCCTCACCTCATTCGTTTCCCAGATAAAGCAATGAATATCCGGTTTTTTCCTTGATTTTTTGTTCCAATACTTCCTGACTGTTTCCTTCGATATCAATCTCAACAATAATGCCTTTATCTCTCAACTTACTTGCTTCCCGTACCATTTTTTCCAGGTTTTTGCCGCCCAGAAGATATCTCTGTTCCTGTTCCTGCTGACCCAGTACCAGGGCCAGACGATCCATGCCAATAGCAAAGCCGGTGGCTGGACAATCATAGCCGAACTGACTTAAGAGATTATCATAGCGTCCTCCTCCCAGCAGTCCATATCCAAGCTCAGGAGAATACCCCTCAAAAACAACACCGGTATAGTAATCCAGGCCTCTTAAGACCCCCATATCTATGACCACATGATCACTGACTCCATATATTTGTAAGGCCTCATAAACCTTGATAAGTTCTTCGACCGCTTGGGAAGCAGCGCGGTTATTTTCCACATAAGGAATCTGGTTTAAAACCTCCATGTCACCATGTAAAACTGGTAACCGGGCAATGGTTTCCTTTAAATCATCATGTATCGGAAGCCTTTCCAACAACCTGGACAGTTCTACCAGATCCTTTCTCTCCACCAGATTACGAATCTGCTCGCGCTCATTCGGATTCGTGGAGCTTTCCGCCAGCAGAGAGTTAAAAATACCGACCTGGTTTAAACTCACCTTGAAATGTTCTAACCCCAATTCCTTTAATGTCATCACCGCAAGGCTAATAACTTCCGCATCTGCCCATGCCCCTGAAGCCCCCAGCATTTCAATACCCAGTTGCCAGAACTCCCTGTACTGGGCCATCTGGGGCTGAACATGGCGAAACACGTTGGCCGAATAAAAAAGCCTTTGAGGCATCGGTTCATCCTGAAGATGCGTGGCAGCCAGACGCGCTATGGAAACCGTCATCTCGGGACGCAAAGAAAGGATACCTCCCTCTCGGTCCATGAACAGAAATAACTTATCCCGCAGCGTGCTGCCCCCTTTTTCAATGACATCCATAAACTCAAAAGTAGGGGTAACCACCTCATCATAACCAAAAGAATGAAATAACTGGGCCGCTTTGTTTTCAATATTCCTTCTGTTTTTCGCTTCATCCGGGAGTAAGTCCCGCAGTCCTTTTGGTATCTCTCTACTTCTCATCTTCTGACTCCTTCTTCATTTGATTCAACACCCTCTGATAGCCTTCAGAGCCATAATGCAAGCACCGATTCACCCGACTGATGGTGGCCGTGCTGGCACCTGTCTCGGCGGCAATAACACTATATGTTGTCTCGTTAAAAAGAAGCTTGGCCACGTGGATTCTTTGGGCCATGGCTTTCACTTCTGCAATTGTACATAAATCATCCAGAAGGCGATACACATCTTCTTCATTATTAAGACTTAATATTGTCTCGACCAAAAGCTCACTATTTTTTTCTTTCCAATTCGGTATAAAAGCCAACCCAATTCCTCCTTAGAATGTAATTAGTAATAAGTTCAGTGCCCAGCGGGATCATAATAGCCTTACCTCGTTAATCATCAATTTAAACTCACAATGCAGATGCTCCGCTGCATGTTGACACATGAGCATCTTGGTTAAAAATATCTCAAAGTACTCCATTACAGAACATACCGTTGTATCTATCTTAATCATCATAACAATGGTTTTTTCCTGTTCATTCACACTAATTTCCGAATCCGTTACTGCATAATTTACGCGATCTCTTGCAGTGAAGGTAGCAAAATCAGTTTTTCGCACTCTGGAGCGATGAACGTCTGATTTATCAGCAAGAATGAGAGCCGCAGCTACATTGTTGACCGTATCGCCATGGGCATGCTCCTCGTGATTACCGATGGCACCCATGATTGTAGCAATTTCATCAGTATCCATCCCCATATCCATTAATACACTAAAAGCAATCAGAGCACCAGACATTCCATGCCCATATCTATTTACCAGATTTCCAATATCATGAAGATACCCGGCAATTGCGCCTACCTCCGCTTCCCTCTCCGGGTGTCCTAATTTATGTAAAATCTCAAAACAAAGCCTGGAGGTCAATTCGGCATGATGCAGATTATGTTCAATCGCACCCATATTGCCAATATATGCATTTCCTCTTTCCATGTACCGGACAATCAGCGGATTGTTCTTAACTGTCTCCAGCGTAACCATCATTCACCCCTCCATTATTCATTTTCCTTCTTTAAGATCCTTTAGTAAACGTTGTGCCTCAATAGCAGCTCTGGTATTGGAAGGAATATTTTGAATCACCGTAACAGCCTCATCATACTTGTTAGCGCTTATTAACACACGCACTTTTTCCAGTTCCAGGTCCGCTGTTTTTTCACGCTTCACCCAGGAGATCTTCTTCAGGGCTTTTTCTTCATGCCCCAATATCACCAACTCTTCATAGGCCTGAATGGCCTGATCGTACTGCCCATCAGCAATATAAGATTCTGCCTGATAAATAATCTCTCGGACCGCAATTTTTTCCGGTAAATGATAGATTGAATACGTATAAAAGCCCAGCAGAGAAAGGAGTACAATTCCCAACAAAAACCAGGAAATCGAATACCGTAATTGCTTTCTCATCCAGCCTAGCATAAACACAAACGGAATTCCGATTATAAAAGTGATTTTAAGAAACTCCCGGGTTGGCAAAAAGCATAGCATAATGATTCCTATTACCACCAACAGCAAACGAATCATCGGTTTACGTGTTACCTCCATCCCTTCTCCCCCTTTTCCCTTTCTTTTGTCAGTTAAGCGCTCTGCGGGCGATATCCCGGCGGTAGTGCATCCCGTCAAAATGAACTTTTTCTACTTCACGATACACCCGCTCGGTCGCTGACTTAATGGTTTCACCCCCGGCCACAACCGCCAGCACTCTTCCCCCATTGGTTAAGAGTTTCCCGTCTTTTTCACAGGTTCCAGCCTGAAAAACAAGTATATCTGATTCCAAGGATTGCAGTCCCTGAATTTCCTTTCCTTTTTCAAATGGACCCGGATAGCCTCCAGATGCCAAAACCACACACACACAGCTTCCCGATTTCACGCCTACCTCCGTGTTCGTAAGGTCACCAACCGCGGCAGCTTCAAGAATAGGGAATAGATCTCCTTCGATCATCGGCATTAATACCTGCGTCTCCGGATCTCCAAAACGAGCATTATATTCCAATACCTTTGGTCCTTCCTCCGTGAGCATTAATCCCGCATACAATACACCCTGGTATGGACACCCTTCCTGCTGCATCGCGTGGATGGTTGGTTGAATAACTTCTCGAATAATTTGTTCTTTTAATGTATCGGTATAGACAGGAGGGTTGACATAAGCCCCCATCCCACCTGTGTTCGGTCCCTCATCGAAATCAAACACCCGTTTATGATCCTGGGCAGCCATAATAGAAACGAAGTTTGTTCCGTCACTGATGGCAAAGAAACTCAATTCCTCCCCCTCAAGAAATTCTTCTACCACGATTCTGTCCCCGGCGCTCCCGAATTGTTTATCTTTCATAATGGATTCAATCGCCTGATCGGCTTCCTCAAAGGTATTGGCGATAATGACCCCCTTACCGGCCGCCAATCCATCTGCCTTGATAACAATGCTTTTGCCTTCATCGGTAAAAAAGCGTGCATAAACGCGGGCTTCATAAGGGGAACAAAAGGTTTCATAGCTTGCTGTAGGAATACCATATTTTTTAAACAAATCTTTTGAAAAAACCTTGCTTCCTTCTAAACGAGCCGCCTCTTTCGTGGGGCCGAATACAAGCAGGTTTTCCTGCTGAAAGCGATCAGCAATCCCTTCCATCAGGGGCACTTCCGGCCCAACCACCGTCAAACTGATATCCTTTTCCTTCGCAAACGCCACAAGTTTTTCTATATCATTGGCTGCGATATCAACGCACTCTGCCAATTCTGCTATCCCCGGATTTCCTGGAGCTGAATAGACTTTTTTAACCTCCGGGCTCTGAGCTAATTTCCACACCAGGGCATGCTCTCTGCCACCCTGTCCGACTACAAGTACACGTTTTGACACAATAACCCTCCTGTTATACGAATGCTTTAGGAAAGGTGTTTACCATGCCTAAAGCATTGTGTTTATTCATCTCATTCAGTATTAGCAATATAATGCACGGTTGCAGATTTTTTTTAGTGTTTAAAATGCCTCATATCGGTAAACACCATAGCAATCCCATGTTTATTGCATTCATCTATACTCAACTGATCACGAATAGAACCCCCGGGTTGAATAATGGCAGTAATGCCTTTTGCGGCAGCCAGTTCAACCGTATCAGGGAATGGGAAGAAAGCATCAGAGGCCAGTACAGCACCCTTACATTTTTCCTCATCAGTGAGCGCGATTCCCGCTGCACCTACGCGGTTCATCTGTCCAGCACCTACGCCAACCGTCATTCCGTCTTTGGCGACCACGATCGCGTTTGATTTCACATGTTTGACCACTTTCCAGGCAAAAGCCATTGCTTTGAGTTCTTCGGGCGTCGGTGCTTTTTCGGTAGCCACTTTTAATTGACTCATGTCCAGTTCGCCTGTATCACTCTCCTGAACAACAAACCCGCCTTCAACCGTTTTAATCTGCAGTTCTTTCGCGTTTGTTATCGATAATTCAAGTACCCGCAGATTTTTCTTTTGCTGAAAACGTTCCAATGCCTCCGGTTCATATCCAGGTGCAATGATACACTCCATAAAAGGTACTGCTGCCTTTTCCGCTGTTTCCAAATCCACCTTCTGATTAAAAGCAATGATCCCCCCATAGGCAGATACAGAATCTCCCGCAAAAGCACTGTCATAGGCTTCAGCCAACGTTTTCGCAACAGCTGTGCCACAGGGATTGGTGTGTTTAACAATGACACAAGCGGGATCATCTGTGAATTCTTTAACCAACCCCCAGGCCGCTTGAACATCGACGATATTATTATAAGATAGTTCTTTTCCATTCAGCTGACGAGCATCCGGCAGTCCCGTTCCCGGGGTCATATTCCGATAAAAGCAGGCCTTCTGGTGCGGATTTTCTCCATATCTTAATTCATAGACTTTCTCTCCTGCCAGGGTCATGTTGTCCAGGAAAACCTCATTATCCAACCCGGCCAGATAGGATGAAATCATGGCATCATAGGCCGCTGTATGTGAAAAGGCCTCCAGTGCCAGCTTGCGCCGCATATCCTTGTTTAAATCCCCCTCGGTTTCCAGTTCCTTGAGTACCGCCCAGTAGAATTCAGGTTTCACAATAATAATAACATCCTGGTAGTTCTTGGCTGCCGAGCGAACCATGGTCGGACCACCGATATCAATGTTCTCAATGGCGTCTTCCAACGTAACCCCCGGCTTGCTGACCGTTTCCCTGAAGGGGTAGAGGTTCACCACCACGATATCAATCGGATCAATCTGGTTGTTTGCTAGCTGAGCCATGTGATCCTCGGTTCTGCGAGCTAGAATCCCGCCGTGAATGTTAGGATGCAATGTTTTCACACGTCCATCTAATATTTCCGGAAAACCGGTAATTTCTGCAACTTTCTTTACGCTTACGCCGCCTTCTTCCAGGGTGCGGAAGGTCCCTCCTGTAGAGATAATCTCATAGCCCAATTTCTCAAGCCCACTGGCAAACTCAACAATGCCTTCTTTGTTGGAAACACTGATTAAAGCACGTTTCATATCTATTTAACCCCCTGTTCATCATTCACAATCATCACACGACGTCCATCCACTTTCATGCATCCGCTGGCTATCAATTGAAGCGCTTCTTTGTAGATCCGGTGTTCCTCGGCCAGAATACGGTCTGTAAGCGTGTCCTCGGTATCTTCGTCTAAAACAGGAACAACCGCCTGTAAAATAATTGGTCCTGTATCCATACCTTCATCAATAAAATGAACAGTACATCCACTGTATTTCACCCCGTATTCAAGCGCCTGCCTCTGAGCATGAAGCCCGGTAAAGGATGGCAATAGAGCCGGATGAATATTTACAACCCTCATTTTATAAGCCTCTAATAAGACATGACTCAACAAACGCATATAACCCGCTAAAACAACTATATCTATATCGTAGGATGCAAGCTGATGAACAACTTCCTTTTCGTATGCTTCTTTATTATAGAAAGAACGCGGCAGAACACTCACCGCAGGAATCCCCAACTGCTTTGCCTTATCGAGCGCAGGGGCATCCTCTTTGTCACTCAGTAGAATACAAATCTCTGCATCCAACTTGCCTTCATCAATCGCCTTCTGAATAGCTAAAAAATTACTCCCGCGCCCGGAGGCAAGAACGGCCAAACGAAGGTGCTTTGCTTTTGTCATGTTCATCATTTGATCACGACTTTCGTTTCTTCGGCAGTAATCTTTCCTAAAACTATACACTGTTCTCCTTTAGTGCGCAAGTGATTTAACGCTTTATCTAGTTGATGCGGACGTAAAACTAGAATATACCCTATTCCCATGTTAAAAGTCCTAAACATCTCCTCCGATGGAACGTTGCCAAGCTCCTGAATAAGTTTGAAAATTTCAGGCACATGAATTTTTGCAGCATCGATTTGTGCACCCAGTCCATCAGGTAAAACCCGCTGCAGGTTTTCCGTGATACCGCCCCCTGTAATGTGTGCCATTCCCTGTACTTCTATCTCATCCAGCAAAGCCAATACCGTTTTTACATAGATTCGCGTGGGTGTCAGCAGTTCTTCCCCCAGGGTTTTTCCCAGAACCGCAACCTGTTCGTGCAAATCCATTTCGGCTTTTTCCAGCAGAACTTTACGGACTAATGAATACCCATTGGAGTGAACCCCTGATGAGGGTAAACCCACCAAGATGTCTCCATCCTCAATCGTTGACCCATCAATAATCTTTAATTTATCCACAGCCCCTACCGCAAAGCCTGCCAGATCATATTCATCTTCTTTATAAAAACCAGGCATCTCTGCCGTCTCTCCACCAATCAACGCGCAGCCAGCCTGCAGGCATCCTTCGCTTACGCCTTTCACCAACATCTCTACGTTGACAGGATCAAGTTTGCCAAGGGCAATATAATCCAGGAAGAAAAGTGGTTCCGCTCCATGAACCAGAATATCATTAACACACATGGCAACCAGATCAATCCCTACCTGATCATGAACCCCCATCATATGAGCAATCTTGAGTTTGGTTCCAACCCCATCTGTCCCTGATACCAGAACAGGCTCCTTGTATTTGCCTGTATTTAACGCAAAAAGGCCCCCAAATGACCCGATATCATCGAGCACCTCGGACCTTTTGGTTCGTCCAACCCATTTTTTTATCATCTCTACGGATTGGCTGGCCGCATCAATATCTACCCCGGCCTCTTTATAACTTAACGATTCCTTGTTCATATTCTACCTCCCATGCTATTGATCATATGAAGATGGTGAGCCATCCGGCTCACCTCCTTAGAGTTCTACCGATTCAACACCCACCGGATATTCACCGCTGAAACAAGCGGAACAGAAGTTCTCCCCGCTGCTGTTTAATGCTTCAAACATCCCTTCCTGACTGATATAGTAAAGGCTATCCGCGCCAATGAAATTACATATATCTTCAATATCCATCGTATTCGCAATCAGTTCCTCCCGACGGGAGGTATCAATGCCGTAGTAGCAGGGGTATTTCGTCGGCGGAGAGGCCACCATCATATGAACCTCCCTAGCACCTGCATCGCGAAGCATCTTCATAATCTTCTTACTGGTCGTCCCTCTCACAATAGAATCATCAATCATAATGATCCGTTTCCCCGCAACAATTTGACGGATTGCGTTCAATTTGAGACGAACTCCCAATTCTCGCATCTGCTGGGTCGGTTGAATAAACGTTCTGCCAACATAACGATTTTTCATCAATCCCTGTTCAAAAGGCAAACCAGATTCCTCTGCATAACCAAGCGCAGAAGCGGTTCCTGAATCGGGGACGGAAATGACGATATCTGCATCTACCAGACATTCACGTGCCAGTTGTCTGCCCAGTTCCCTTCTGGCCATGGTTACATTAATACCATCCAGGGTACTGTCAGGACGTGCAAAATAGATATATTCAAATATGCAATGGGCTTTTCGAGGTGATTTTATAACCTGAAGCGAACGCAGTCCATCTTTGTCAATAACCACAATTTCTCCCGGTTCTACATCACGAATCAGGGTTGCACCAATCGTATCCAACGCAGCAGATTCGGATGCCAGCACATAATCCCCGTCAAGCTCACCAATACACAACGGCCGGATACCCATCTGATCGCGTACCCCTACAAGGCAATCTTCTTTCATAATGACCAGGGCAAAGGCTCCTTTGATGTCAATCATGCATTTCGCCAGTGCATCCTCCATTGTATCCTGCGAATAACGCGCAAGAAGGTTGGCAATAATCTCGGTATCTGCGGTCGTCTGAAATACGGATCCATAGGTAGCCAATCTTTTGCGCAGTTCTACGGTGTTGGTCAGGTTGCCATTGTGAGCCAATGCCAGCATTCCTTTCAGATAGTGGAACACCAGCGGCTGCGCATTGACCAACCCGCTTCCGCCCGTTGTCGAATAACGCACATGCCCTACAGCAATATTCCCTTTTAATTGATCAATCGCCTGCGGGGTGATAACCTCCGAGACCAATCCCATTCCTTTGTGAAGCATAATTTCATGCCCGTTGGAAACAGCTATTCCAGCGCTTTCCTGTCCCCGATGCTGCAACGCATACAATCCATAAAAACTGGTTCGGGCAGCCTCTGTATCGTTTTTAGGATGGTTCATGAAAATCCCAAAAACACCACATTCATCTTTGAATTTGTCCTCTACATCATTAAACACTCAATAGCCTCCCCCAAGATATTCCAATTCTTTCACGGCCGTGATCCGTTCCGTTGCTTCCAGCCAGAACTCTGCATACTTCCTGGGGATCGAGGACCCCCTCCATTAATGTGACGTATACATTGGCTTTAGCCATCCACGTGACAGGGGACGGTTCTCCGTCACCTGTGGTTGATAAGTTAGTGTCAGGCATCAAAGCCCATTTGCAGGTGACATACAACCGTCCCCTGTCATCCCTTCAATCCGTCTGACAACCTCCTGGTAGGCTTCCGCTTCTTTCCCCATGTCACGGCGGAAACGATCTTTATCCAGTTTCTCCAGGCTTTCTTTGTCCCATAAGCGACAGGTATCTGGAGATATTTCATCGCCAAGAATCACCCGACCTTCATATATTCCGAATTCGAGTTTGAAGTCTACCAAGATAATACCGATATTGTCATAAAAAGCGCGCAATATAGCGTTAATCCTATTAGCCTGCCTATCCATTTCCTTCAACTGCTCGGTAGTCGCCCAGCCCATCACCTTTGCGTGATATTCGTTGATCATAGGATCATGCAGATCATCGTTTTTATAATAGAGTTCAATGATGGCAGCTTGTAACTTCGTTCCCTCTTCCATGCCCAGACGATTGGCCAGGCTTCCGGCGATGACATTTCTCACAACCACTTCGACCGGAATAATGTCCAATTTCTTGCAGAGCACGTTTCGCTCATCGACAGATTCCAGGAGATGGGTTTCGACCCCTTCCTTTTCCAGAACCTGAAAGAGCAAATTAGAAACACGATTGTTTACAATCCCTTTATTCGCAATGCTGCCTTTCTTTTTTCCATCAAATGCTGTCGCATCATCCTTATATTTAATCCAAACTGCTTTGGGATCATCTGTAGCATAAATCTGTTTGGCCTTCCCTTCATACAAAAATTCAGTCTGCTTCATATCCATAACCTCCCGAAAGCGTTTTTCTAATATCCATTATCAAACATTCGAACTTAGTCTAAACTACAACGTTTAAAAATGTAATCAATATTGGACATATAAATGCCATAGTCAAAAATGCGATCAATTTCCTCTGGAGAAAGGATATTCATAATCTCGGTATCACCTAGCACAAGCTGCTTATAATCAATTTGCTCATTCCAGCTCTTCATCGCATTCCCCTGTACCATTGCATAGGCCGTTTCACGCAGGAATCCCTTTTCTACAATTTTCAGCATAAGTTGTTGTGAAAAAACAAGTCCCAATGTTCGCTCGATATTGGCAGCCATATTTTTCTCATACACAACAAGCCCCTGCATCACTGTAGTAAATTTGTCCAGAATATAATCAAGCAGAACACAGCTATCGGGAATAATAACCCTTTCTACCGATGAATGCGTCAGATCCCTTTCATGCCACAGCGCCACATTTTCCATGGCTGCTACCGAATTGCTGCGAATCACCCGGGCAAGACCTGCCACTCGTTCACTCATCATAGGATTGCGCTTGTGCGGCATGGCAGACGAACCCTTCTGACCTGCCTTAAACGGTTCCTCTACTTCAAGGATGTCAGTCCTTTGCAGGTTGCGTATCTCGGTTGCCATTTTCTCCAAAGAACTGGCAATAACTGCCAACGTTGTCATAAACTGTGCATGGCGATCTCTTTGAATAACCTGAGTTGAGACCGGACATGTCTTAAGTCCAAGGCTCTCACAAACATGCTCTTCCACACGGGGATCAAGATGAGCAAAATTGCCTACTGCCCCGGAAATCGCCCCATATGCAACGACCTCTCTGGCCTGCAGGAGGCGTTCGATATTTCTATTCATTTCGTCATACCAAAGCGCCATTTTCAAACCAAAGGTGGTCGGTTCACCATGAACGCCATGGGTACGTCCGATGCACAGGGTATACTTATACTGCAATGCCTTTTCACCAATCACCTGCTTTAGTTTCTTCAGACGTTCCAGAATCAAATCAGTTGAATCTCTCATCTGTAACGCAATCCCTGTATCTAAAATATCCGAAGACGTCATACCCAGATGGATGTATTTTGAATCCTCACCGACATACTCTCCGACATTGGTTAAAAATGCGATCACATCATGTCTGACTTCAGCCTCAATCTCATGACAGCGTTCCACCTTAAAATCAGCACGTTCCTGAATAACTTTGACTGATTCTTCTGGAATTTTCCCAAGTTTTGCCCACCCTTCACAAGCTGCAACCTCTATTTTCAGCCAGTTTCGGAGTTTGCTTTCCTCGGTCCAGATCGCCCCCATCGCCGGAAGAGTATACCGCTCGATCATGATTGTTGTTCCTCCTTTAATTTGAGATATTGCTGAATTCCTATTTCATTAAGCATTTTATCTTTTTCCAGCACATCCTCGGCTACTTTTCCACGGTATTTAACCAGTTTATGTCTTAGTTCATCATCCTTTAAGGCCATCATCTGGATCGCCAGAATAGCCGCATTTGCACTTCCGTTAATCGCTACGGTCGCAACGGGTACCCCTTTCGGCATCTGTACAATGGAATACAAAGAATCCACACCTGAAAGGGTGCTGGTCTTAATCGGGACTCCGATTACCGGAAGGATGGTACGAGACGCAATAACACCCGGAAGGTGAGCTGCTCCCCCTGCACCTGCAATGATTACATCTACCCCCTGGTCCATGGCTTCCCTTGCATAACGGCTTGTTTCTCTTGCAACCCGGTGGGCAGAATAAATGTGCAGATCATATTGGACCCCAAATTGTTCAAGAACATCACAAGCATCTTTCATGATTAGAAGATCCGAATCACTTCCCATAACGATTCCTACTTTTGACATACATACACACTCCTTTATTCTTCACTACAGTTATTATGTGTTTATTGAACTATAAAAAAACAAAAAACCCAGACAGACAGGTTTTCACCGAAACCTATCCGCCTGGGCTTTTATCCCTATACGGTGTAGTGCACTTGCACCTGTGCCACTTGGTCCAGTCCATGTCTTACACATGCGGAACCCTAGACACACTTTCGTATTTCTCATTATGTAATTATTCCCCACATTCAGATAGTAGCAAAGGATTTTTCTGATGTCAACTTAAAACCGTCCTTAAAATGGAATAATTCCGCCAATTATCAGCGAGTAACCTTGATTCCACCTAGAATAGAGGTACATTTTATGTGAATAGAATAATTAAGTCTTTACTTTCGTCATTTGCAGGCTTATGTTAAGCATATCACGAATTAGGTTATTTAGGCGTAAGTGTTTCCGGGAAAAGCAATATACGGAAATCAATCAATTGATTTGTTTTTTCAGGTGAAATAATTCGCTCCATATTGTCGTCTTATTGATGACGTTGTTTGAAAGGATGGTTTACATGAAAAATCGTTTGTCATTAATCTTTATAGTTCTAGCATTATTGATCTCCTGTTTAATAACAGGCTGTCAAAAGTCTCCAGCGCCCAAAACACAGTCCCCTGCCCCAGTACCATCACCCAGCACAGAACAAGAAAATAAAATGGAAACATATTCTTTGACCCTATACTTCAGTGATGAGCAGGCAATGTTCCTGGTTCCAGAAACAAGAATCGTAAAAGCTTCCAAAAACGCAGATCAAATCGAACTCTTAGAGCTGGCCGTTATGGAATTAATTGCTGGCCCAGAGGGCACCAACCTTTCCCCTACTTTTCCTGATGAAACCCGTTTGCTGAGTATAGATGTTGAAAACGGTACCGCGGTTGTAGATTTTAGTGAAGAGCTTAAAACAAAACACTGGGGTGGAAGTGCCGGCGAAGTAATGACCCTGGATTCATTAGCCAATACCCTCACAGAATTTGATGGGATAGAATCAGTGCAGATATTGCTGGAAGAAGAACCAATTGACAGTCTCCTGGGCCACATGGACACCAGCAAACCGCTCATAAGAGATGAATCCATGATTAAGTAATGTGAAATCAACATTGGGGACGGTTCTTAAAGTTGACTTGGTGTAACGAAAAAAAATAGGTTTGCAAGTCAACTTTAAGAACCGTCCCCAATGTTGACTCACATAATTGGATTTATTACAATATTATGTTTCTCACAGCTGGATCTATCTGTTGATGATCAAACATATTGTTGAAGCCTATGCCCTTTTGCTGGTTGTAGATGTGTTGTTAAGAATTAAACCCATAAACAACTTTTTCGAATTGGAGGATAGCTATCCTTATGATAGAAATTCTATCATAGTAATTTCTTTTCTAACTGCTATATTGATATGTGTCATTGATGCCTACAGTTCAGCACACTTTTTTTGCTCGCACGAATCGACTTTTTTTAGATAATTTATTCTTTGGTGTCTCTCCACACAACCTCTTTATCCGAACGATTATTATATTCTTTTTTCTTATCTTCGGGCTAATCCTCACTAGTTTTTTTAACCGAGATTACATGCAAAGAAAAGCCCAGCAAAACAACAATGCTAATATCAATAAAATATTACAACTTACGGCGAGTCTTGATCAAAGCAACGCAGTAAACAAAACACTATTTTTATCAATGCTGCTGCATACTGCACTTGACATTATTCCAGAATCTGATTATGGATTTTCCTTTTCTTATGAAGGTGATTATTGCGTTATTGCTGATTATTCTATCTCATGAGGATGAACGAATCGCTGGGTTATGTATTGATATAGCAAAACACAGTAATGCAAATTTCAGTGACCAATCAATTCATCTTGCCAAATCGTTAAAAAGCATTCCAGCGGCCTTCTTTGCCAGGATAAGAGATTTCGCCATACAAAAGGAACTCTACACAGACATCATCTTATCAATGGTGAAAATATTGAGTCTGCATGACTTTTATACAAAAGAACATTCACAAAAAGTAGCTGACTTATCTTCAGCAATAGCCCAAAAAATGGACCTATCCGAGAAAGAGGTTGATGCTACCTATTGGACAGGACTGCTTCACGATATTGGGAAAATATTCATTCCTGATCCCATTTTAAATAAAAAAGCCTCGCTAACAGACCATGAATTTGAATTGATTAAGAAACACCCGTACTAGGGCTATGAAACCTTGATAGAGAGTAAGAGTTTGTGCGATATTGCTGAAAATGTTCTTTATCATCACGAAAGGTGGGACGGCAAAGGGTATCCAGAGGGTCTAACGAGGGATAACACTCCACTGATTTCAAGAATTATTGCCGTCGCGGATGCCTATGATGCAATGACCAGCGACCGCCCTTACCGTGAAGCGTTAGACGAAGATACAGCCACTCAAGAAATCATCACCAACGCAGGCTCTCAATTAGACCCATTCATTGCCCAAATCTTTGTTGAAAAGGTATTAGGACGAGCATGGATATGAAATCTATGTATCTTTTGGCTTGCTTTTTTGCAGACGTAGCAGGCGATCTCCTTTTAGGCTGGAGTATTTGATGATCTCGACATCGTCCATGGTTACCAAACCGTCTTCAATCATAGGTTCAATCGCCAGAAGATAGTTTTGAATATAGTCTTCGCTGTCAACTATTTCAACGACCAGGGGCAGATCGGAAGACAGTTCCACCAGGCGTGTGGTTCGGATTCGTGTGTTCGCACCAAATCCTTCGATCCCCTTGGTAACTGTGACCCCTGCCATGTCCAATTCTTTCGCCTTTAACACCAGCGCATGATACAGAGGCATTCCTTTATACTTTTCTTTTTCTCCAATAAAAACCCTCAGCCTTTTTGCAGGTCCGGAAAACTTCATCTCGCTCATGGGTAACCCCCCTTTTAAACGATTCTAGCCAGAACAAAACCCATCCATGCAGCCAATAAACATAGACAAACATTCACCAGCACATTGAACATCGCATACTGATAGGCACTATCCCGTAGCAGGGACATAGTTTCCACCGAAAATGAGGAAAAGGTCGTAAATGCACCTCCCAATCCCACCACAATCAGCAATCGCCAGTCAGATGAAAGAGCGCCACTCTCCAAACCCTTTACAACAAAAAAAGCAATGAGCAGAGAACCAATCACATTTACCACCAGGGTTCCCATAGGAAGTACACTTTCCCATCGATAGGCCACCAGCGATGATATACTATATCGCAGAACAGCCCCTACCGCGCCGCCCAGCGCCACCAAAAAAACGGGCCACATACTTTACACCTTCCTCTATAACATAGCAATAAAATAAACTTACATAGATGTTTACGAACACTTAAATTCATTTTAACCTTGAACAACAAAGCAATCAAGATTCGCCCTTCAGATCCATAGTTGGTCATTTAGAAATATTATATAGGGACAGCGGGGTTGTCTATGTATCCTATTCAAGTATTTGGCTTAACTATTCCATCATTTTAGCAATTACAGTTACTGCTTCTGCCCGTGTCGCGTTTCCCTGCGGTCTGAATGAGCTGTCAGGATAACCGCTGATTAGTTTTTCATGAACCGCCGCTTTGACAAAAGGCGATGCCCATGTTGCAATTTCGGCGGTATCGCTGAAACTCATCGGTTCACCGCAAGCTTGGATCTTGATGGCCTTTCCCAGCATAACAGTCATCTTCTGAATTAAAGCTGTAATCTGCTTCATCGCCATTCAATTTTAATGATGCAAGCATGTTATCTCTTCTATAGAACCCTTTACAGTTACTTCACGGCTGTTGTACGATCCTCTTACCCTAGGTGATTCAGGATAAACTTCCGGTTTGGTGCTGTCTGTCCCGATGATTATCGGGTCTGAAAAGCTATAGTTACCAGCCGCATCCTTAACCATCACCTGTACCTGATAGGGGATCTCCGAAAGATCTTTTAAATCAAAGACCCCATCCTCTGAAAATGCCGCCATACCTCTTGGCGCATTATATAGTATGAAGCTAACCCCGGGGAAATCTCCATCCGAAGCCTGAATAGTAATCTTTCCGTCCTCTTCATCATAGTCAACCGATTCAATTACAGGCGGGACAGTATCCACCCTTACCGGAAAATCCAGGGTCTGCCAAGCGGCATCCTTCCAATCCACCCGGGCCTGTATCCGGTAAATATAGTCTCCATCGGTTACACCGCCGTTAATCTTTCCATCCCAGGCGTATAATCTACATGGTGCCGTTAAATAAGGATTGTAATTTTTCACCAAATATTCCACATAATCCAAATCCCTTAGCTTCTGTTCCTGTGCATTCAGAATATCAACATCTATTTCCCGTGCATTACGCATAAGCTCAAGCACAGCCTTTACCTCGTCCTGCTCTCCATCTTCATTGGGGGATATTGCAACCAATTGGGGATCAAGTTTATAATTTTTTAACCCCAGGATCTTACTCCCGCTTTGCAGATAAGTTCCGCGCGGTATCCCATTTATGACAGTTCCATAATACGGGACTGCATCTTCTTCATAGAGACTATCATCAAAAATAGGAGCCTGATCCCATTCGCCGTAAAAGCCAACATACGGAATGCTTAACTCCGGCACTTGTTCCTCTGTCTCTGTTAATCGTATAAATCCCTCAATAAAGGTTCCGTTAGGGAAAATGGCATTCAGAGCCTCCAGTGAAGTCTGTCCGGTATCCTGATCCTCCAAATTACATACGGGATCAGCTAAATCCAGATTTACCGTGAAATCAACCGTTTCCCCCGCCGGAACAATGATGACCCCTTCCTCTGTTCCTGAAAAGGAAATTGGCATTTTCCCCGTATCCGCATCCAGAATAGCCTGTTCTTTCTTTGTATTAATATAAGTAATATCCGGTTTGAAATCCAAGTTGGGGGTCGTTCCCCAGGACGTGAAACAGGACATATCACCTAGCACAGGAACTTCTTCCCCCCTGAATTCAAGCACATTTTTGGCCTCAATAATTCGGCTCTTCAAAATTTCGCCATCATGATTCCCGATAAATACAGCAGGAATAGTTCCTTCATCCGGATATTGCATCCCTAACAGCCCTTCTCCGCCGCTTTCATGATTATAGACAATCACCCCTGCCGCATGATGGTTTTGGGCGTTCATGATTTTGTCCACAAAATTAATCTCGCCGCGTTTAATGAGCGCAATCTTATCTGTAAGATCTTTTTCGGCAAAATCATCACTTTTCCCCAGCCCACAATCCAAATACTCCATTTGTTACCCATTAAATACGTCTATCGGATCGTATTTATCAGTGGAGTTTTGATAAGGAATTTTGTTTTCTCCACATTGAATGGTCTTAAACATTGCTGAATTGCCAATTGATGCAACATCTAATGTGCCAGGAAGATTGCCATCAGCATCAACCACCCCAATATCAAGGTTTTTCGCATAAGGAGCTTTATAACCATCTCCTACACGGTTAAAATTCCCCGCAGCAAAAACAACCACCACACCATTGGCAATCAGCCGCTGAACAGTCTCATATCCAGGCAGATTCATGCGAACAAACTTTGCAGCACCCCCAAGACTAAGATTTACTGCATCTGCGCCCAGGGTTATTGAATCCTCCATCGCCCGAATCAACACTTCCCATCAATAGCATCAGTGCAAGTACAATTACCCCAATCTTTTTCCTCAATGTAATACTCCTCCCTTATGAACAATTCTAATAAATAGACGCACCCTAACGGGTACCACCCTCTTCGAGGACAACCTATGTTCCCTATGGTCACGTTCAAAATGACGCTGATGTTCCCTGCGGTCACTATTAAGGACGCGGACAACGCGGACTTTCTGGACCTTCGCGGACTTTTTTCATAACGGGACAAATAATCTGTCCCCGTGTCCCTGTTTTAAGACGCTGATACTCCCTCCGGTCGTGGGGTTCTCCTTCAGGGTGATTCTGCTTTTTGCGCCTGCTTTAATGTGCTGGTTTTCAGTATTTGCATCTACGATCCCTATCACCTTTGCAATCACCGTCACTGCTTCCGCTCGTGTTGCTTCCTTCTTTGGTTTGAGCAGATTACCGGGATAGCCTTTGATGATTTCCTGATCCAACGCAGTCGACAAATACGGCACCGCCCAGGTTGAAATCTCCTGTGCATCTGCAAAATCAACCGAGCTGTAGGCTGCGGACAGCTTACTTGCTTTGATGAGCATAACCATCATTTGTTCCCTGGTTATGAGATTGTCTGGTCCAAAGTGTTCTGCATCATATCCGGAAACGATTCCAGCATTTTGGGCCGCTGCAATGCTGCTTTCCGCCCAGTGTCCGCTGGTATCAGCAAATGTGTTTTGAACAGTTCCCTGCAGGGAAAACGCCTTCACCAGCATGCTGACAAATTCAGCCCGGGTGATCGTTTTATTCGGCCTGAATGTCTGATCAGGATAACCAGATATCTCTCCACGTACGAGCATCCCTTGAATGTTGTTCTGTGCCCAGTGTCCTTCAATATCCGATAGTTCTGCTGCAGTATTGTCAAAATCCTGTCTGAGACTGGCAATAATTCCAAACGGAGTGAAATGCGTTATTTTTCCGCTAACCGTATGATTCTCTTTATTCATCGTACATTCACTTAATGCGACCCATTCTTTTTTCTCCTTATCGTACCAGCACAAGGTCAATTTATAGCGATATAAATTCACCACATCAGGATCGTATTCAAGAATGATTGTTACAGGAACATTAAATTCTGCATCCTGATCCTTCTGAATATCAAAAACATCACCGATCAGTAGTCTGCCTTCATCCAGATCATCACTGGATGGGACATCAGCTTTTTGTATTTTCACGCGAGTCGATGCAGTTAATGCACCTTCAGGAATAGATACACAGACCCCTGGGCTGTCTATTTCTCCTCCCGACGAACTGATGCGTACAGCACCAGCGGAGGACGAACTTCCGCCCCCGCCACCGCTTAAATGGGAAACAGGTGCATAAACAACAAACTCGGTAAAATGTTTCGTCCAAATAACCAGATCCTGCCCGACATCTATTTTGCCTTCTGTCCCTTCAGCCAGAACATCCCCAGCCTCCTGGGTATCTTCGCTCATCACATGGATAATAGGGGTAAGCTGTCCATTTTGAATACAGGCAACATCACGACCTGCCTGACCAGGAATCAACAATCGTGCAGCTTTGTCGAGCTTCAGAGCAGTGTCATTCAGACCTATTTCTATAATACGGCTCAAAGTGCCGGCTACCGGTATACTGGTACTGGATTTAATCTCCGGAAAATGAAAAGTCCCCTCCCAGTTGCTCTCTGCAGGCGGAGTAATTATCGTTCCCGCCGAAATGCCGAGCTGACTCTGGGGTGCAGTAACATTCATCGCCGGCAACACGACCTGATGATTTTCATCCGGGCTGAATTCGATATAGGGTTGTACGGCAGTGTCTGCAATCGTCAGATTGAGTGTTATATCAAGCGCCTCATCTTCCATCAGCTGCGGAACTTCGTAGTGATCCTGCTCTTCACCATTTTCCTGAATGGTTATCGCCGCATAATCTACAACATAAACAGGTTCGTTAAAAGTCAAACAAATGAATTGATCGACCTCTTGATTCGCACTTCCATTCTCCGGTTCAATAGAGACAACTGCCGGTGGTGTATTATCCTCTGCAGCCGGAACCGTAAAATCAAAGGACTTATTGGCTGAATCATAATATGGACCTTTTATTCTGGCAATCAGTTGAGCAGAATCTTCTTCGTTATAGGGATAAACCTCACCATTAAGATCAATAATTTCAAGATTACTAGAAAACCATCTAATCCGATAAGTCTCGTCCTGGTATTCAAATTCACTGATTAGATTAAGATCATTGTTTATCGTGTCCAGCGAGCTGTTTTCTCCTTTTATTCTTTCAAAATCCAGCAGCTCTCTGACCTTTCGGACATTGAATCGGTTTCTATTGTCAAAGAGGCTTATCTCAAACGTTTTGGATATGCTTTTATCATTTAGACTCAAGGTAACCGGGAATAAATTGTTAAGCTCGACCGTGTGATAGCCTGCATATTCCAGCGTTCCTTCCTGCAAGGGGTCGCAGAATACAGCAGAGTCTACAGCACCGTACTGCATGATCGCTTGCTTTAAGGCCGTATTATCCGTAAAATCTGCGCCATGGATAATCCATTCTGCATTTTGTACGTGTTTTTGGACTTCAAATAATTCACCTGAAATATCTTCTCCGTTGTAAGGGGCATCGGTTTCGTCTACCGATCCAGCCCAGCTAAGCATATAGGCCCAGTTATAGGCAGAGCTACCACCTGAATTCAGATTCACACGATCCACCCCAGTGTTCCACACCAGATGATTTTCCGAAAAATCATGCATCTCAAGAGGCAGCAAAGATCCCTCCAAAGCAGACAAACCACCAAACGACCAACAGGTCCCATAAGGGGCCTGATTCTTAACCGGACTCACCCGCCCGTGTTCGCGAGCATCATAGCGTTCAGGGAGTACCGGTAAAGGAGTACTCTGCATTCTAAACCCATTCACTGCAGTTGCCTGATGAATCTGATAAGGCACTGGCATTCTGCCCATCGAATATTCCTCCCCGTCAATGGTAATGGTGGTAATGGGGTTGGAAGCTCAAGCTTCCTCTGCGATGGTAGAGATTTACGCACTTTCACAGAGAAACTTCAATATCCGTCCTCACCTTACCCCTAACTCCTTACTACTCACCCACTTTCTACGGTATTTGTGTCTTGACCCGTGATCAGTCGCAATGCGCGCTTATACCATTATATTCTAAACTTTGGACAAATTCTTCCACGATTTGCGTTTATTCAGCAAAAAACACTCGCAAAGATGCGAGTGTTTTTACCAATTATTTGTTTGTATTGCTTTTGCTAAGCCAGTGCTTTTTCGAGTTCTGGCAATGCATCCTTAAGATCAGCAACCAGCACATAATCAGCCATGCTCATAATGATTGCATTTTCATCACTGTTAATGGCTACGATGGTTTTTGCGTCCCTGATGCCGGCTACAAACTGCACCTGTCCGGAGATGCCCATGAGAACTGCCAGCTCTGGTTTGCAGGTCTTACCGGATATACCGATGATTCGTTCCTCGGACAGCCATTTCTTATCCGTCGCAACCGGCTTGGAACAAGCAACTTCTCCGCCCAGTGCTTTTGCAATGGCTTCAACTTTCTTCAGATCAGCCTGCTCGTCCAGTCCTTGTCCAACTGCGACCAACACTTCAGCCGCTTCGATGTCTACGCTGTCTGTCTCTTTCGCTTTGGTACCCATGAATTTAACAGTTGGGGTTACATCTACGCTGATATCCTGTACGCTTCCTGCTGCATCTTCTGCGGGTGCAAAGCTCTTGGGTGATAGGGCGATGATCTGCTTTTCACTTTCAACGGTCTGTGTCGCTACAGTTGCTCCACCTAAAGCATTTCTTACCCCTTCAATCTTGTCGCCGTTTATGTTCAGAGCGCTGACGTTCGTCAGACATCCTGCACCTAACTTCTGCGCAACTCTGCCTGCAACCTCTTTTCCTCTGCGATTGGAGGACAGGAAGATGACATCCGTTCCTAACTGCTCTGCTGCCTGTTTAATGGTTTCAGCTACCGCTGCGGGATCTGCCAAGCTGATGTTTGTATTCTCTATTTTATGAACTTCAGCACCTTTTTGACTAATAGCTTCTGCCTGTTCACTATCATTAATGCTGATGGCTTTTATTTCTTTGCCGGTGAGTTTAGCTGCGCTGATGAGTTCAAACGCATAACTGGTTTTATCACTGTATATTAGTATTCCTGCCATTATTCAATCACCTCCCAATCAGGTTCTCGGCATTTAATGCCTGAACGAGTTCATCAACTGTTTTAACAACGGTACCTTTGCGCTGGGTTTCCGGTGCAAGATTGCTGATGGTTTTCACCTTATGTTCTTGGCTGATTTCTATGTCAAGATCATCTGCCATAAGGACTTCTTTGGGTTTTTTGCCTGCTTTTAAGATCTGGGTAACAGACGGAATTCTGGCTTCGTTAATCTCTGATACCACAGATACAACTGCAGGTAAAGTCACTTCAACAGTTTCTTCGCAATCCTCCAGAGCTCTGACAATCGTCGCGGTATCACCATTTAACTGAATATCCTTGGCATAGCCAACCTGTGGACAACCCAGGATCTCTGCAACTCTGGATACTACCTGACTGGAATAGTTATCTCCACTGCCTTCTCCAAAGAGAATGAGACCTGCATCTTCAATCTTCTTTATAGCTTCTGCAAGTACAGCAGATGCCTGTTCGCTATCCATGTCATTCAGTTCATCATCTGCCACCAGAAATGCTTCATCTGCTCCTGCTGCCAGGGCTTCTTTGATCGTGTCTTCGAGTTCTTCGTTACCTACAGAAGCTACGATCACGTTTCCTCCCGCCGCTTCTTTGAGGTTCACGCCCGCTTCCAGGGCGTTCTTATCAATATCCCCCAGTGTCAGAGGTACATCTTCAAATACCGGTTTTCTGTTACGGATTCTGATCTGCTGCAGATCAGGAATCTGTTTCATTGCTACTACGATGTTCATGCTTTCGCCTCCTTAAGATAATATTTTTTAAACGCTGATTTTCGCAGATGTACGCTGATATACGCTGTTTTTATTTAATGTTATTTTGATCTGGCCATCTTCGCGGAGATGCAATGTTCAGTTAAGCGCAACCGGGTTAGGCGCAAAGGAACGCCAAGATCCTACTTCTTTGGAACCATTATGTTGTTCATCACTGCACTTACGCCAATAAACTTAGAAAAATCTGGTCGAGTAGGCAGGGCCTCTTGCCATCTGGTTAGGTTTAGGTTGGGCCTACTCAGTTATCTGTCCCTTTCGGTCGACAGTGTCTCAATATCCCTACCTTGCTTAACTTTGCTGACAATTGT
>JAYEHK010000171.1:0-8492 GCA_034659475.1 Bacillota bacterium
ATAACCGGGTCTCGTCCCAGTGTTCCCCGTAATTTGTCCTGCGCCCAACGGATTTTACCGTAGCTTTCTTTCACGCCTCTCTGTACTTTTACAATCCCATCATCACGTAGAAATTTTTTTATTTCACCAATGATCATAGGAACTGCATAGGTAGAAAAGCGTACATTAAACCCAAAATCAAATTTATCAATAGCCTTCAATAGACCAATAGATCCTACCTGGAATAGATCTTCATATTCATAATTGCTGTTTTTAAACCGCTCTAATACCATATAAACCAGTCCCAGATTGGCTTCGTAAACAACCGCCCGTGCTTCTTGGTCTCCTGATTGTGCCTGCTTGAGGAGTTCATCATTATCGTTAAACTTTTTTTCCAGGGGCATGATCTTCCCCCCTTTCAAGCAAAAGCCTGGTGATCGCGAGCTGCATATCTGCGTTTCAGACAAACACGAGTACCCCTGCCGGCAGTACTGGAAACATCCAACTCATCCATAAAGGATTTCATAAAGGTAAATCCTAACCCCATTCTGGTAGGATCACTGGAGAAAGTTGGCTCTAAAGCTTGACCGATGTCTTCAATCCCCTTCCCGTAATCTTCAATAACAATCTCCAGGCTGTCGTCATCATAGATACTTGCTAACACCGTAACCTTTTCTGTCTTTTTATTTTCGTAGCCATGGATAATACAGTTTGACACGGCTTCTGAAACGACCAGTTTGATTTCCTCAATCTGCTCCAGTGTACAATCCAACTGCGCTGCAAAAGCCCCCACGCATGATCTGGCAAACGAAACATTCTCCGCTATGCTTAAAAATTCAAAACGCACATGATTTTTTATATTCATATTGTCCTCCGGTTTTTCCGGATGTTCACCTCCTTAGATATTGATAATTTCCTGTTCAGTGTTGTGCATGGCAATAAGCTTATTAATCCCTGAAAACGTAAGAATTTTTTGTATCGATGGATTGGCTCCCACAATATACATTCTGCCGCCTAAAGCCGAGATCTTTTTATATCGACCGATAATAACTCCCAGACCTGAACTATCAATGAATGTTACCTTTTCCAGGTTTAATATAAGATTCTTAATGCTTTGAGCGTCCAACTTTTTGTCGATCGCGCTGCGCAGGTTGTCAACAACCAGCATATCTAATTCTCCTCTAATCCGTACTACAAGTGTATTGCTTACCATCTTAAAATCTAGTTCCATAAAAAAATCTCCTTCCTGTAGGTCTTTACCATTATGGTAATTTCTACAGTAAGGAGACGCTTTCCTTCCACAAAATTCCATGCTTATCTAACTAGAACAGAAAGGTTTCGGCAAACATTTTCATTATTTCCCTCATCAGAGTTGCTCGAGGAATACTTTCAACAGCAACAATGTCGACCTTCTTTTGTATCTGGTCCTCCAGTAAAATCTGATATTCACCAAGCTTCTGTCCTTTTTCTATCGGTGCATTTACGTAAGGAAATATTACCTTTTTACTCTTTATTGGCTTTTTCTCTCCTTTGGCATAGATTATCCCAACATCTTCCATCGCTATACCATTGACCTGGTCCTGGACCCCCTTGCCAACCTTTACAACACCACAAACCGAGTCTTTGTCGCAGAAGCTCTTAAAGGCATATTTCGCGAAACCATAATTGTATAATTCCATTGAATCCCTGAAATGTCCACGAACCTCTGGAGATGCCATAACCACTGCAATCAGCCGAAGTCCATCTCTTTTCACAGTTGACGCCAAACAATACTTGGCTTCGTTGGTCCAACCCGTTTTAAATCCATCGGCCCCTTTATACCACCAGAGAAGTTTATTCGTGTTATATAGTTTAAAGTCACCCTGCCGGAGATCATACTCCTTGATCGATGTATATTCCAATATCCTGGGATGAGCTAAAGCATAGCGTGCAATCTGCGCCATATCATAGGGGGATGTGTAATGTCCCTCGGCAGGTAAGCCATAAGCATTAACAAAATGCGTATCCTTTAACCCCAGGCTCTTTGCCCGCTGATTCATCTTCTCCACAAAGTTATTATGAGATCCTTCCAGATGTTCAGCAACAGCTACACAGGCATCATTAGCTGAACCGGCAGCGATAGAAATGAGCATTTCCTTAAAGCTCATTTCTTCTCCCGGCTCCAGATATATTTGAGATCCACCCATCTTCCATGCATTTTCACTGGTAACAACCGTATCTTTCAGGTTCACCTGTCCGTTATCCAGAGCCTCCACGCATAAAATCATGGTCATCAGTTTGGTCATACTCGCAGGAGGTAATTGTTTATGTTCATTTTTGGAAAGCAACATTTTCCCAGTATCCGCATCCACCAAAATATAAGCATCCGCCTTAACCTCTTCTATATCAGCCTTTGCAACATCGCATAACGATACAGAAAAAACGAATATCAGTAAGAACAACCAGGCCACAGAATATTTCATTCTCATCCTTAACATCCCCCCCATAATCTACCCTTTGTATAGATATATATGGAGAAAGAGGCACAATTATACCAGTACATTACGGACAATTGGGACGTTTTATTCTCCCGTTATTAGCCCAGGCAATGCTCAATAATGTGTATTACATCTTCCTTTTGAGGAATGACAATGTTATTATACATATTTTTTGATTGTAAGGATTGTTCCACAAACAGATTTCTTTCTTCCACAGTAGATACAGGAGGTTTCCCACAGAGGATTTCCATCAAATAGTGCAGCTCATCAACTGATTGTAACGAAGATGCTTTTAACGCAGTTGTAATACGGGGGCTTTGACTCTTTTTTACATTAAACTCCAACCATGCTGGCAAAACAATCCCGTTTGCCTGTCCATGAGATAAACCTTTAAAATAGGTCAAAGAATATCCAATGGCATGGGGGATAGATACCCCTGTCAGACTGATGGCCATCCCTGCCAGATAGGAACCGTACATAAGAGCATCCCGGTTTTTGGATTTTAGTTCTTTCTTTTGTGCAATGACTTTAAGCTCTCGCCCCAAAATGTGCAAGGCCTTTTCCGAAAACAACGTACTGAGGGGGGTGTTTTTAAAGGAAAGATAGCTCTCAATCGCATGTGAATAAGCATCTACAGCAGTATCCGCAGTAATCTGCCAGGGCATCTGACTGGTGTAAGCTGGATCTAAATACGCAATTTTCGGTATGAGACTAGTACTGCGTATGCCTATTTTGGTTTGAAATTTGTCTGATGTTAGAATAGACGCAGATGTAACTTCCGTTCCGGTCCCAGCTGTTGTGGGTACGGCAACAATAGGAAGCACTTCACCATAATTTAGGTTAAACAAATCCTCATCGGATATTTCGTTCAACCGAACAATTGCTATTCCCTTGGCTGCATCAATGGGCGAACCCCCCCCCACTCCGATAACAAAATCAGCTTTGATGCTTCGAGCAATCTCTGAACCCCTGCGAACATTCCCTACACTCGGATTGGCTTCCACTTCATCAAAAATCTCCCATTCTATGGAAGCTTTCTCCAGTGCAGCACATACATCATCAAGCGCTCCATTACGGCGAGATGAACCTCCTTTGCCAGTTACAATGAGGGCTTTGGAGCCCAGTGTTTGAAGTTCCATTGCCTGCTCTTGAACAACCCCTCTGCCAAAAAATACTTTCGTTGGAAAACTAGCCTGCCACGACAATTACATCAACCCCTATTCTGTTTATTGTTATATTTAACTTATTTTTCTAATTAATATTATAAAATGACATCATAGATGTATTTTACTTTTTCGGGCTGTATTTCGGTTATTTTAAATGCCTCTAGGACTGTTTTTTTTGCCTGGATGTTTTCTTGTAGATTGGTATGAAGGACACACAAAACATCTCCTTGATTCACCTGATCCCCAATCTTTTTGACCATGGTTATGCCGGCGGAAAAATCTATGGTATCCTCTTTTGTTCTTCTACCTGCACCAAGCAACATAGCAACTACGCCGATACCTTCTGCGTCAATTGCTCCTACATACCCACCGTTTAATGCCTTAACCTCAATGTGAAACCCGGCCTGCGGTAGTTTATCAGGATGATCAACAATGTCTGGATTGCCACCCTGTATACTAATTAACTCTTTTAGTTTATCGATCGCCTTTCCTGATTGAATGATTTGCTGCAATTCGTTATAGGCTGAATCAAAATCAGCAAAGGCACCACTCAGAACCGCCATATAGGAGGCAATGGTCAGTGCAACAGTCACTTCATCCTCGCAGCCCTGGTTACTTAATACCATTATGGCTTCACAAATCTCATTGGCATTCCCCACTTCATGCCCTAATGGCTGGCTCATATCAGTAATAACTGCCACCGTTTTCCGGTTCAGGGAAGTGCCGATTTCCACCATGGTCTGTGCGAGTTCCTTTGCCTGTTCCAGTGACTTCATAAATGCACCAGAGCCAACTTTGATATCCAGCACGATGGCGTCCGCACCAGATGCAATCTTCTTACTCATCACTGAACTGGCGATTAATGGGATGCTTTCAACCGTAGCTGTCACATCGCGCAATGCATAGATCTTTTTGTCAGCCGGGGTCAGGTTTTCTGATTGACCAACAATCGCCATTTTGTACGTATTGACATTGGATATAAATTCGTCCCTGGTCAGAGTGGTTCTAAAACCTTCTATAGACTCCAGTTTGTCAATTGTTCCTCCTGTAAAACCTAACCCCCTGCCACTCATTTTCGCCACAGGCACCCCAACGGAAGCAACCAGAGGAATAACAATCAAACTAATCTTGTCTCCCACACCACCTGTAGAATGTTTATCGACCTTAATCCCATCGATCGCTGACAGATCAACCTGATCCCCTGACGCTACAAAAGCAAGGGTCAGATTCGCAGTTTCCTCCTTGTTCATTCCCTGAAAACAAACCGCCATCAAAAAGGCCGATATTTGATAATCCGGGATTTCTCCCCTGGTGTATCCCTGCACAATATAATTGATTTCGGCCTCGGTCAAAGCTTGCCCCTGTTTCTTCTTCTGTATCAGATCTACCATTCTCATAATAATCCATATCCTCCATTTGAGACAAGGGGACGTTTCATTTTGTCTCATTTTTCCTTTTTTTCAGGCTCCATTCTCCATTCTCGTTAATGAGACAAAATGGTAGGGTCCCCCTGTCTCAAAACGAGTCAGCAGACCAGTCCCCGAGACTCACCAAAATTTACTTTCCGACTTTTCCGCGAAGGTCCTAAAGGTCCGCGTTGTCCGCGTCTATTCGTTCCTATTTTCGTACTAACGAATAAAAACTTTCCCCAGGTAACACCCCGGCTGTGTTTACACCCAGATGCTCTGCAACGGTTGCTCCCAGATCGGCAAATGAATTGCGGATCTTCAAATCCACGTTGCTTTGCATAAGTTTGTGGTACGCCAGAATAGGCACATATTCCCTGGAATGATCGGTACTCACGGTTGTCGGATCACAGCCATGATCAGCTGTTATCATCAGCAGATCATCTTCTTTAAGGATGTCCAATACCCCCGCAAATAGTTCATCGAATTCTTCCAGTGAGTGTGCATATCCTTCAGGATTGTTTCGATGTCCATACAGCATATCAAAGTCCACCAAATTTACAAAGATCAACCCTTCTGGAAAGTCTTCCATTGCCTGTAACAGCTTATCCATTCCATCCCGGTTGTTTTTAGTGGGAAACGATTGACTGATTCCTTTGGTTGCAAAAATATCACTGATTTTGCCGACCCCTACTGTAGGCAATCCTGCTTCTAACAGAGAATCTAGTACAGTATTCCCTGGCAAACGCGAAAAATCATGCCGATTGGGCGTTCGGACGAATGCACCAGGCTGTCCTATAAATGGGCGCGCAATGACTCTGCCCACCCCATATTCTCCCTGCAGCATCTCTCTGGCAGTATTACAAATTCTATACTGTTCTTCAAGCGGAATAATTTCTTCATGTGCAGCGATCTGAAACACACTATCTGCCGATGTATAAACAATGGGATAACCGGTTTCCATATGCTCTTTTCCGAGTTCCTCAATAATGACTGTTCCCGAAGCCACTTTATTTCCCAGCGTTTTACGGCCAATCTTCTGTTCAAAAGCGTCCAGAAAAACCCGTGGAAATCCATCTGGGAAGGTAGGAAATGGTTCCTCCAAAATGTGTCCCATCATCTCCCAGTGACCGCTGGTGGTATCTTTCCCTTTGGCCTGTTCGTTCATCTTACCAAACGCACCAACCGCATCCCCAAGGGGACGAACCCCTTTGATATGCTCAATATGCCCTAACCCCATTTTTTCTAAATTAGGTACCTTCAATCCCCCAACGGCCGCTGCCGTGTTTTTCAACGTATTACTGCCTTCATCCCCATAACAACAGGCATCCGGCATCTCACCGATACCCACGCTATCCAATACAATCACAATCGCTCTAGCCATCATCTATTACCTCCTAACTTTTAAGTTAATATAGTTTTTGATCTTCTGTTACAGTGTCACAGTAAACAGATTATGCGACGTAAAGTCAGTTGGTTAGTTGGTTAGTTGGTTAGTTGGTTAGTTGGACAGTTGGAAAACTGAATAGGGTGTAGAATGAGACAAGCGGTGTCTGACCCAACAATATTGGAACTCTACGTATCTAGATAATTGCATGAAGGGAGCCAGGCGCCTAACTTATTCGCAATACGTAATGGAAACTATTTTATTTTCTGAATAAGTTAAGAGCCTAGCACCTTTTTTGCCTATGGAGTCTGTTTCCGTTCTCACGCTGGTCCGTTCCACGGCAGGGATTATCCTAGCTTTGGTTAGGGGTAAGGGGTAAGGGGTTAAGAGTTAGGGGGTTAGACGCTTCGCGTCAAACATTTTCCTCACCCCTCACCCCTCACCCCTCACCCCTAACTCCTTACTGAAATAGTTTGCCGTGTAAGAGGAGGAAATTATATTGACATCCCTTCTGAACCGTTCCAACTTTCCAACTGACCAACTGTCCAACTAACCAACTGTCCAACTGACCAACTAACCAACTAACCAACTAACCAACTAACCAACTGTCCAACTAACCAACTAACCAACTGTCCAACTAACCAACTAACCAACTAACCAACTGTCCAACTTTATGCCACATAATCTGCCTACTGCTCACCATTAGGCTCGCGGGTGGCAGTTTTTGTAGACCTGCCAGAGTCTTTTATTGCTGAGATGGGTATAAATTTGGGTCGTTGAGATATCGGCATGTCCCAGCATTTCTTGCACCGCTCGGAGATCCGCTCCGTTTTCCAGGAGATGGGTTGCAAAGGAATGTCGCAGGGTATGGGGAGATACCTCTTTGGTTATTTCCACCTGTTTCACATATCCTGTGAGGATCTTATAGAATCCCTGACGGGTCATTTTGCGTCCATGATTGTTTAAAAACAGCGTCCGTTCCAACGGGCTTTTTACGAGCTGGCTTCGAGAACGGCTGATATACCGTTGCACCCAGAAAATAGCTGCTTCATTGACCGGAACAATTCTTTCTTTTTTTCCTTTCCCAAAACAGCACAAAAAACCTGCTGTCGTATTCATGTCCTCAATCCTAATGTCCAAACATTCAGATACACGCATGCCTGTCCCATACATAAGTTCAAACATCGCCCGATCTCGCAGTCCCAGAGGCAGCAGTACATTAGGCGCCTCCATCAGTCGGTCCACCTCTTCAACGGTGAGTACCTCCGGCAGTTTCCTTTTAACCATGGGGGTCTCAAGATCAGCCGTAGGATTCATCTCTACATACCCTTCTCCAGATAAAAACTTATAAAAACTTTTGATACTGGATAAACTGCGTGCCATGGAAGATTGGGCCGCACCACCCTCTAATTCTTTTAACAAGAAAGCCATAACATCCTGTTTGGTTACCTCTTCCCAGCGACAGCTTACCTCTTCTTGCGGTATAAGAAAAATGCTCAGTTTTTCAAGATCCTTTTTATAAGCAACCAGAGTATTATCAGACAAACCTTTTTCATATCTGAGAAAACCTAAAAAAGACTGAATATAGTTATCCACCTAAAAAGCTCCTGTTATTATTTTTATCCTTTTTTGACATTACCATGACAAAATCCTTCTTATTCTTTCTCCTCATAGTAAAAGTTCTGAACTTTTAACACAAAACGATCCAATTGTGTTTCCACCCCGTTGCCCTGTGATTCAACCTCTACCCGCATAGGATTACCGCTCGGCGTCTCATCCTCAAACCAACTGCTAAATACTGGAGCTTTATTGTACAACATTCCTGATACTAACGGTATCAGCGCAGCAAAAGCAACGATTAATACTACAGCAATGACCATTTTCATAACCTTTGCTTTCCATTTACCCACCACAATAATCATTTTCTACTCCTCCTTTTAATTTACTCAAGTTTCACAGTTGACAGATAATGCGCAGTCAACTTTGGGGACGGTTCTTAAAGTTGACTTGTTAGGTTTATCAAATATAAAGGGTTCATCGGCTTTCTTCAAGTCAACTTTAAGAACCGTCCCCAAAG
>JAYEHK010000172.1:0-8366 GCA_034659475.1 Bacillota bacterium
ACGCTTCGCGTCAAACATTTTCCTCACCCCTCACCCCTAACTCCTTACTGAAATAGTCTGCCGTGTAAGAGGAGGAAATTATATTGACATCCCTTCTGAACCGTTCCAACTAACCAACTAACCAACTGACCAACTTTATGACGCATAATCTGTCTACTGCGAACACAGGGCTTTTTGCAAAAATAATAAGAATTTATCAGGGGTATGACGAATTTGGTATAATTCTTGCGAATGTTATTACAATATGACTTTTTACAAGGTATAATACACAGGAGGGTTGATTATAACTAGGAAATAGTCAAGTCTGGTAGAGAGGAGAATTTCAAAAATGGATTATTCAGCGGTCATATTAGCTGCTGGAAAAGGGACACGGATGAAGTCACAATATCCAAAAGTGGTACACCGTGTTGCTGGAAAACCCATGGTTGTACATGTGGTAGATGCAGTTCACAAAGCAGGTGTTGAGCATGCGGTTCTGGTTGTAGGACATGGTCGCGAAATGGTGCAGACCTTGTTTGCAGAAGGAAGCGCTGATTTTGTTGTTCAGGAAGAACAACTGGGAACTGGACACGCGCTTTTGCAGGCTCGTAATGCGATTAAAGACGAGGAGACAATTCTGGTGCTTGCAGGAGATACCCCCCTTCTTCAGAGCGAGACACTGAAACTTCTCATTGACCACCACGAGGTAAAAGGTGCCGTTGCTACGGTTTTGTCAACAGCAGTCAATGATCCCTTTGGGTATGGAAGAATTGTCCGAAATAAGGATGGGTCTTTTCAGAAGATTGTTGAAGAAAAAGATGCCATCGGAGCTGAAAAAAAGATTGGTGAAATCAATTCTGGCATGTATTGCTTTCAGGCTGGCAAGGCTTTTGAGGCATTGCAGAAGGTCAGTACTTCCAATGCACAGGGTGAATATTATCTGACCGAGATCCTTGAGATATTCACTAAGGAAGAACAAAGAGTAGAAATCTGCCAAGTTGAAGCACAAGAAGATGTTTACGGGATTAACGACCGAGTGCAGCTGGCAGAAGCGCAAAGGATTTTGCAAGATAGAAAAAATCGGGAACTTATGTTGAACGGAGTTACCATTATTGACCCGAGCAGTACATTCATTGACATGGATGTTGAGATTGGCAGGGATACGATTATCTACCCCTTTACCGTACTGGAGGGGTTAACAAGCATAGGTCAGTTCTGTGAAATAGGACCCAATAGCCGCATAAGTGATACCCGTATAGGGGATAATGTGTTTATTGAAAACAGTCGGATAAAAGAAGCTGTTATTGGCGATGAATGTATGATTGGGCCTTTTGCTTATTTGCGTCCGCAGGCTAAGCTTGAAAAGGGTGTCAAAGTGGGAGATTTTGTAGAAATTAAAAAGTCAATTGTTGGGGAAGGAAGCAAAATTCCTCACCTTAGTTATGTGGGAGATGCGACGATTGGCAAAAAGGTGAATGTGGGAGCAGGAACCATTACCTGCAACTACGATGGCACCAATAAATGGGAAACTGTTTTAGAGGATGGAGCATTTATCGGGAGCAACAGCAATCTGGTGGCTCCTGTAAAAATAGGCAAAAATGCTACAACAGGCGCGGGTTCAACCATTACTCGGGATGTGCCAGAAGACGCACTGGGGGTAGAGCGTGCGCCTCAAAAAATTTTCAAGGATTGGAAAAATAGAAAAAGCAAAGAAACTGGGAGGTAGTTGTAGAATGAAGGCATCCAGGTGGAGGATGAAACTGTTTACGGGAAATGCAAATCCCTGTTTAGCCCATGAGATTGCTGATTATTTAGGGATATCCGTGGGGAATGCTACGGTTTCTCATTTTTCAGATGGTGAAATTAGCGTTGCCATTGATGAGAGTGTCCGAGGAGTGGACGTATTTGTCGTTCAGCCGACCTGTTCTCCGGGAAATGAAAACTTAATGGAATTATTGATTATGATTGATGCCTTTCGGAGAGCATCAGCCGCCCGTATTAATGCAGTGATTCCCTATTATGGGTATGCACGACAGGATCGAAAGAGCAGGGCGCGTGATCCAATCACAGCCAAGCTGGTATCGAATCTTCTGGTTGAAGCGGGTGCCAATCGGGTTGTTGCGGTGGATCTTCATGCTACACAGATTCAGGGCTTTTTTGATATCCCGGTGGATCATCTTCCAGGTGTTCCAACCATTGCCGAATATTTTAAAGGAATTGGCATGACAGACAATGCCGTGGTCTTATCTCCGGATGTAGGTGGAGTAACCAGGGCACGTGATCTGGCTGCAAAGCTGGGAGCCCCCCTTGCGATTGTTGATAAACGCCGACCTGCACCTAATGTATCAGAGGTTATGAATGTTATTGGTGATGTGGACGGAAAATCTGTCATTATCGTGGATGATATTATTGATACAGCGGGAACCATATGTACAGCAGCTGAAGTGATGCTTCAGAAGGGGGCGCGGGATGTATATGCAGCCTGCACGCATCCGGTGTTTTCGGGGCCGGCAGTGGAGCGTTTGGCAGCTGCTCCGTTTAAAGAGATTGTCATTACCAATACGATTCCCCTTCTCAATGAAAAGCAGTTGCCCAATGTTAAGGTGCTTTCGGTTGCTCCGCTGTTAGGAGAGGCCATTTTACGCATTCATGAAGATTTGTCGGTAAGCAAATTGTTTGAAGCGTAGTTAAAACCAGGTAAGACCTGCTGCATATTCCTCGAGCAATACTGCCTTTGTCAGGAAATATTTGTTTTTTGACCAATATTAAAGAATTTTATGTTACATATATTGGACATTGACAAGCTAATTTCCTATAATGACATAGAGGCACGAAAAAACGATTGCGTTTTTGTAATAAGAAAATCTCATCTTTCAACGATGACGGGTGGGCTGGTATCGTAATTCACAAATGCCCGAAAGAGATAGCAATCACTTCGTTTGACAAAAGCTGGATTTTAAAATATAGCTTGAGGAGGTATGAAGACATTGGCACAGACACTACAATGTGAACAGCGGGATGTACGAAATACTGGTTATCTAAAGGATTTAAAACGCAAGGGATGGGTACCGGGCGTTATCTATGGAAAAGAAACCGAAACGATTTCTATCCTATTGTCCGGAAAGGAATTGGAGAAAAATCTTAATCGACACGGTTATCACGGACTTTTTACGCTGCAAATGAAAGGACAAAGTAAGCCTTATTCGGTATTGATTCGCAGCTATCAAAAACACCCGATTTCAGGGAAGCTGATTCATCTTGATTTTCTTATGGTTCAGGCCAACGAGAAAATTACCAGTGAAATAGGAATCCAATGGCTGGGAGAAGAAGAGATTGAAAAGACCGGTAACCTTGTTCAAATCATAGGAAGAAATGTGGATATCAGTTGTTTACCAACAGACATTCCAGATACGCTGCAAATGAATATCTCTAGTCTTGGGGTAGGGGATAAAGTAGTTGCAGGCGATTTAACTTTGCCAGAAGGTGTTGAATTGGTGACCGATGCTGAAACGACACTACTGAATATAGCATCTTCGACTAAAGCATCTGCAGAAGAGATGGATGCAAATCTTGATGAAGACAGTGTTAAAGATGCAGTAGAATAGTATGAATCAACCCCGGCTTATGCCGGGGTTTTTTATTTTCTATCAACAGGGTATACTAAAAGGGATTTTGATTTAGAAGATAGGTTGAAGGATGACACGGGGACGGTCCTTTTGTCACCTTTGGAACACCTGAGGGGTTGTCCAGTACAGTTTCGTATTGTAAAACTAATCAACCTGCGTAGAGGAAGGTGACTAAAGGACCGTCCCCGTGTCACCATTTGCGTTAGTAAGAGGAGAGATTGAATGAAGGTCATTGTGGGATTGGGGAATCCGGGAAAAGAATATAAAGATACACGGCATAACATTGGGTTTATGGTTCTGCAAGAATTGGGCTCCAGGTATATGGTGGAAAGACAGGACTGTAAATTTGATGCTATTATCGGGCATATTCGCATAGATAATCAAAAAGTATTACTGGTCAAACCACTGACCTATATGAACCTCAGTGGTCGTGCGGTGCAACCTTTGATGCACTGGTATAAGCTTAATTTGGAGGACCTTATTGTTGTTTATGATGATATGGATCTATCCTCCGGGATGTTGCGCATTAGACCAAAAGGCGGAAGCGGAGGTCACAAGGGTTTAAAATCAATTGTTGAACGATTAGGAAGCAATGAATTTGCCAGGATGCGTGTGGGAATTGGCAGACCGGATCGTAATGATTCTATTGATTGGGTACTGGGCCGTTTGAACGGAGAGGAAAAAGAGCAGATGAACCTGACCATAAAAAATACTGCCGATGCGCTGGAAACATGGGTGAAAAATGGCATAGAAAAAACGATGAACACGTATAATTAGTAGTGTATATTTGCTCCGGGATAATGGGGAAGCTAAGAATGCCATGTATACAATAAAGGAGCGAATAAAAATGAAGGTATATTACATCTGCGAGTGTTGTGACGAAGTGTTTCTTGTTAAAGACACGGAGGGACCAGAAGGCGCCATTGCTATGCAGGGGATCTGTGATTCATGTGCCCTCGAAATGGGGCTGGCAGACACCAACAACCTCAGGTCTCAAATGTTTTATAATTAATACTAGATTCCACTGCAGAAAGTAATATTGGTGAGTTTGAATGCATAATTATTCTTCCAGCAGTCTCCGCATGGGGTAACACTAACTGCTTGACAATCGGGAAAAGGGGTACAGGGCAAATCAAACGTCCATGTTTGTTGCCCTCTTGCCCCGTCCATGGGGCTCGCCCCCTTTTCCCGATTGTCTTCACAGAGTGTTACTCCCATGCTCCGCCAACGCTTCCAGAATAATTATGCATTCAAACAGAAAAAATGGGGTTTTTGCAGTGGAATCATACTAATATCATATACACACATAATAGCAAATCTTTGTGGAGGCCGCATTTTTCGGTGTCCACCTTTAAGCTGTGGGAGGATTGTTTCATTTGAATAAGCAGTTTGTTGAGCACATTGTTCGGCATCTACATCAACAGGAAAATACGATGATCAGTGGGTTGTCAGGGGGGGGGAGAACATTTTTCCTGAACCAGCTGCGCCAATCTCATGGAGGTAAAATGCTGGTCATTGTACCAGATGAGGAACACGCCTATGATTTGGCCTCCGAGTTAAAGGGATGTTTGCCCAAGGAACGGATTTTCCTCTTTTTGTTACGGGATATGGTTTTTGTGAAAGAAAATGTTTCCAGTGTAGAATACGAGCGGTTATTAACCCTTGAAGAGTTATCTTTTTATCCCCAGCGCAGTGGCATTATTATCTGTACAGCTGGTGGGTTATTGTATGAAATGCTTTCCCCTGAACAGATGAAAGAACAAACAATTGTATTGCAGCCAGGACAGGAATGGAATCAGAGTGAGTTAATTAAACGGCTGGTGGAGGCTTCTTATGAGCGGGTAGACACTGTCAATCGTCCTGGACAAATGGCGATGCGGGGGGGCATTTTTGATATCTATCCGGCCGGGCAGCGCTACCCTTGCCGAATTGAATTCTTTGGAGATGAGATTGAAAACATCAAGCGTTTCGATAGCAATACCCAGCGCAGCGGAAAAGCAGAAAAACAAATGCGAATAGGTCCGGCAGATGAATTGGGAGGGGGAACCTCTGTTACACTGTTGGATTACGTAAACGAAGAAATGATGGTATTCTTTGACGAACCTCGTGAGGTATATAAAAAACTGGAAAAGAATCGACGGAGATACCAGACGTATTTGAAGGAAGCAAAGCGAGAAGAAAAAGAGATAAAAGCGTTGAAACTTGTAGAACAGGAAACGCTGATGGAGCAGATAAAAGCACTGCCAGTAGTGTTTCATTCCTTTTTCCCGGGTAGTATTCCACAGGTACAGGTTGCTCTTTATGAACATCTGTCCCAGAAGGAAATGGAGCCGTTTTATAAACGCTTTGATGTCCTGCAAAGTCGATTGGAAGAATGGACTCGGGCCGGCTATTCCATTCAGATTGCGATACATAACGAGGCACAACGCAATGAATTGAAAGGTCAGTTAAGTGACTGGCATATCACAGGTGTTGAATTTGTTAAGGAAAGTTATACACGGGGATTTGTTAGTTCCAGCCTGCAGGTTGCGCTATTAACAGACAACGATTTGTGGGGTAAAAAGGCAGGACAAAAAACCAAGAATAAAAAAGTGGTCGAACAACGACTCCTGGTTGAAGATTTAAAGATGGGTGATTATGTTGTCCATGAAAACTATGGCATTGGCATTTTTAGAGGCGTAACACAGGTTACCACCGATCAGATAACCCGGGAGTACATTCTTCTTCAATATGCAGGTACAGATAAACTGTATCTTCCGGTAGACAAGCTGGATCTATTATACAGATATTCCAGTTCAGGCGATAAAGAACCCCGGCTTCAAAAACTGGGAGGAACAGAATGGGAGCGTACGCGCGCAAAGGTGGCCCAGTCCATTCAGGACATGGCAGAAGAATTATTAAAGCTTTATGCTACCCGAGAAACTGTAAAAGGCTTTGCTTTTTCCGCGGATACGCCCTGGCAGCAGCAGTTTGAAGACGATTTCCCTTATCAGGAAACCCCTGATCAGCTAAAAGCCATTATTGATGTTAAAACAGATATGGAGAGACTGCGCCCCATGGATCGTCTGGTATGTGGAGACGTAGGCTATGGAAAAACGGAGGTGGCTCTGCGCGCTGCCTTTAAGGCAATCATGGATGGGAAACAGGTGGCCATACTGGTTCCGACCACCGTTCTGGCTGAACAGCACTATCAAACCTTCCTGGAACGGCTGAAGGAATATCCTGCTCAGGTAGAGGTGCTGAGCCGTTTTAAAACCAGCAGTCAGCAGAAGAAGATTATTAAAAACATGGAGACAGGTACAGCAGATATTGTTATTGCTACACATCGTTTGCTATCCAAAGATATCAAGTTTTTAAATCTGGGGTTGCTGATTATTGATGAAGAGCATCGGTTTGGGGTGGTTCAGAAGGAAAAAATCAAGGCATTAAAAGAACAGATTGATGTGTTGAGCCTTTCGGCCACGCCTATTCCCAGGAGTTTGCATATGTCTTTGACCGGCTTGCGGGATTTAAGTGTAATTGAGACCCCTCCGCCTCAGCGCTACCCGATCACTACCTATGTGATGGAGTACGATGAGGAACTGATTCGCGAGGCTGTTCTGGCAGAAAAAAACCGAGGAGGACAGGTGTTTTTTGTACACAACCGTATTCAGGATATATACCGAGTTCAGGAGGAACTAAAAAAGTTGGTCCCGGAAGTCAGTATTGCCGTCGGACACGGACGGATGACAGAAGATGAGCTATCGGAGACCCTGGTAGGATTTGTGGATGGAAAGGTGGATGTGCTGCTCTGTACTACGATTATTGAATCAGGGCTCGATATCCCGAATGTGAATACCATTATTGTAGATATGGCAGATCGTATGGGGCTTGCTCAGCTGTACCAATTGCGGGGTCGGGTCGGAAGATCTAATCGAGTTGCTTGTGCCTACCTGACGTACAGACCAGACAAAATACTAACGGAAGAAGCGCAGAAGCGATTGAATGCCATTCGAGAATTTAATGAATTGGGGTCCGGGATGAAGATCGCCCTTCGGGACCTCGAGATTCGTGGAGCAGGGAATATTCTGGGACCAGAACAACATGGCTATATTCATGCCGTAGGCTTTGATCTTTACTGTCGATTGCTGGAGCAGCAGACCGTACAGTTAAAGGGAGAAGTGGTTGCTGAACCCATCAATCCACAGTTGGATATCGATATTGATTATTATATCCCGGATTCATATATCCCTGATTCCGGAACAAAAATGAGGATCTATCGGCGATTGATGCTGGTTGGAAGCCAGGAAGAACTGGATGAAATACGGCTTGAGGTTCAAGATCGCTTCGGTACGATGCCTGAGCCTGTTGCCAATTTCTTCTTTATTGCAGCCCTGCGCATTCAGGCGAAAAATAAGGAGATCAAAGGTCTGCGCCGTAAAGGCAAACAGATTGAATTGCAGCTGGTCAATAAAATACACCCCCAGTTAGCCCTTAAACTTAAAAACCTTAATGTAAAAAAAATCAACGAAAACACCCTGCGGATCACAACTCCAAAACCATCCCTCAATGACCTGGAAGCGCTCATCAACCTGCTATAGGTCCAGGTTGTGCGCAGTAGACAGAAGATGCGACATAAAGTTGGTTAGTTGGTTAGTTGGACAGTTGGTTAGTTGGTTAGTTGGTTAGTTGGAAAACTGAATAGGGTGTAGAATGGGACAAGCGGTGTCTGACCCCAACAATATTGGAACTCTGCGTATCTAGATAATTGGGTGGTAACGC
>JAYEHK010000173.1:0-8188 GCA_034659475.1 Bacillota bacterium
GGAGTAAGGAGTTAGGGGTGAGGAAAATGTTTGACGCGAAGCGTCTAACCCCCTAACTCTTAACCCCTTACCAAAGCTAGGTTAATCCCTGCCGTGGAGCGGATCAGCGTGAGAACGGAAACAGACTTCAAAAGCAAAAAAGGTGCTAGGCTCTTAACTTATTCAGAAAATAAATTAGTTTCCATTACGTATTGCGAATAAGTTAGGAGCCTGGCTCCCTTCATGCAGCGTTACCACCCTATTATCTAGATACGCAGAGTTCCAATATTGTTGGGGTCAGACACCGCTTGTCCCATTCTACACCCTATTCAGTTTTCCAACTGTCCAACTAACCAACTAACCAACTTTATGACGCATAATCTGTCAACTGCGACTTGTTGGGGTGCTTTTGTGTGTGTTTAGAAATTTCGGAACAATATGATAATTTAAACTTTTTATCCATAAGAGGAATTATTACATTGTTATTGAAATAATAAAATTAAGTATAATGCATTTTGATATAATATAGTTTATGATTATAATAAGTAGAACACGTAATTTATTGTTTTTAAGCAGAAGAATAATAAAATAATATTTTTTATTATTTTACAAAGCGCAGTAGATAATTATTTATTTTATAACCAGGGAGGTGAAGGATTGTTTTGATGTGTGGGGCTTTGATTGAAAAAAAGCTCTGCATCAAAGTTTACCGATAATGGTTTTCCTTGTGTGGCAGTAAGGGGCGAAGGGCAGCGTAATGCATAGGGAATCCAACAAAAAGATGGGAGGAAATATTAGATGGCATCAAATTTTGCGTATTTAAACACCCGGGATTTTGAATTTATTCTCCAAGAATGGCTTCCTACCGAACAAGTTTTTGAGTATAAGGAGTTTGCTGATTATTATAGCAAAGATGATGTAAAATCAGTACTGGACCCATTTAGAAAAATGTGTAAGGATTTGCTTGAACCAGCCAACGAGGAGGGAGACGCAAATCATGTGCAGTTTGTAAATGGTAAGGTCATCACCCCTTCGAGCTTTGGTCCTCTTTTCCACCGACTTCAGGAAGAAGGTTGGGGAACTTCTAACCTAGCCGAAGGCGAAGATGCTATGGTATTGCCGGGTACCCTTTTTGGTATCCTTAATGAGATGCTGGCGGCAGCAAGCCCCATGTTTATGCCTTATGTTGGATTAACCACTGGTTCAGCTGATTTAATTCAGGCTTTTGGCTCTGAAGAAGTAAAAGAAATGTTCCTACCTAATATGATGGACGGAACTTGGGCTGGAACCATGTGCTTAACCGAGCCGACAGCCGGTTCTGATGTTGGGGATATTTTATCCAAGGCTTATCCTACTGACGACCCGCGCATTTTTAGGATTAAAGGCCAAAAGATCTTCATTACAGGTGGAGATAATGATTTTACCGAAAACATTATTCATCTTTATCTGGCCAGAGTAGAAGGTGCACGTGAAGGCACAGGCGGAATATCCTTGTTTGCAGTTCCTAAATTATGGGTTAATGAAGACGGAAGCCTGACTGATAATGATGTAGAGACTACCGGTATTGAACATAAAATGGGTCAGCATGGTTCCTGCACTGCTGCTCTGTCCATGGGTGAAAATGGCAACTGCCGTGGCTGGATACTGGGAAAAGCTCCTGGCGAAGATGGCAAAGGCGAAGGCATGCTTCAGATGTTCCAGTGTATGAACCTTGCTCGTATGGGTACTGGCCTTCTCGGTCTTGGATGTTTGGCCAATGCTGGCTACAATGCACGTGATTATGCCAAAGATAGAATTCAGGGCAGACCGCTTACCAATCCCAAGGGCGAACGCCAGAATATCATCAATCATGAAGACGTCAAACGTTCTTTGATGGTGCTCAAGGCTCATGTTGAGGCTATGAGAGGCATGATTCATAAGGCTTATTTCATGTCCGATGTCAGGAAATATGATCCGGATCCGGCTAAGAGACAGGCAGCCAATGACTTTATCGAAGTTGCTACCCCGCTCTGTAAAGCTTATCCCACCGATGAAGTATGGACTCTGATTGGTAATGAAGCAATTCAGGTCTATGGTGGCTATGGATATACAGAAGATTATCCGGTAGCTCAGATTGCGCGTGATTGTAAGATCTATTCCATCTGGGAAGGAACTAACTACATTCAGTCGATGGACTTGATTGGACGTAAATGGACCATGAAGAAAGGGACTGTTTATGCCAAGTTCATGCAGCAGATTAGAGATTTCCATGCAGAGAAAAAAGACACAGTTGGATTTGAAAAAGAATTTGCTAATCTGGGCAAGGGCATTACAGCTCTGGATGAAATTCAGGCGGCTATTGGTGGATACTTCGGTGCTGGCAAGATCAGCATGATGCCTCTGTACTCTCACAGAATCTTAACTGCTACTTCCATGGTCTATGCCGCATGGTGTTCCTTGGATATGGCTTTGATTGCCGACCAGAGGGCTAAAGAACTTGGAACTGACCATTTTGATTATGATTTCTACGCAGGAAAAGTATTGGCTTCCCGTTTCTATCTGCGTAACATCGTGCCAACTGTATGGTCTATTGCTGAAGTAGTAAAAGATGGGGATACATCAGCACTTGACATTCCTGTTGGATCTTTTGATTACTAAAAAATAATCATTGTTTAAAACAGCACCTCCTATATGGGGGTGCTGTTTTTGGTATATAATCAATCTGCCGATGCAGACTTCCTCTGGTTGTGTATAGGGCTGAGTTTGCTGAAAACACATAGTGCTGCGTCCATTCAATGTCAATTTTCCAACTATTCTTCCATGGCCGCGAGCCACAAGCACCGATGAAAATTAGCGTGCAACCGGGGAAGGGAACGATTTTAACGCTGATATACGCTGATTACCGCTGATGAACGCTGTTTAAAATATTTTTAAAAAAACAGCGTAAATCAGCGGACATCAGCGATAATCTGCGTTCAAAAAATCCTATTTTCTAATTAACCAACACTGGTTATGGAAATCACTCTGCCTTTATTATGTCACATGGTGCAGGGCAGTCGGCACAGGACTTCTTTTTTATTTTTAGGGGTTTTTGTTGATTTGCGTGTTTTACATAGTTGATAACTTCTTTGAGTTTTTTTTCGTCATTTGATTCTACTGCCAGAACGACAGAACCCTCCATGCCATTCACGCCGCCAGCCGCTACCTGAAATGCTGGCAGATCAAACAGGATCTTTATGCTATCTGTTTCCGTTATCACAGTTGTATTGGACAAACAAATATAACCAAGCTTCAGGCCTAGGTGAGGGCCTATTTTGTTGATTCCCATGTGTTTTTCCGCTTCCTCACAGGATGGGATCATTTTCTCAAGGCCTACAGGGTTTATGATTGTGATGCCTCTGGCTTTAAGGATACCTAATGATTTTCCAATGGTTCCTCCCTGCGGATCACCGATTAGGATACCGACTCGTCCTTGAGAATCAAGGGCGTTAGCTCCTTTGATAAAAATGTCACCCTTTTGAAAGGTGTTAATAAATTCAAGCCAATCGGTTTGGATGATTTGCCCTTTTTCTATGCACCAGGGTTCCTGCCGATTTTCTGGTTCTGTGGCACAGGCTGACTTTTGTGCAATGACACCTGAAACATAGCATTCTATGTCTTCTACGGGTTTTTTGAATAGGGCTTCGACGATGAAGGCGTTGGTTGTTCCGTGCCCGATAAAAATTTTACCGTTTTGAAAAACCGTCTGAACTTCAGGCATGCTGGCAACTGCCTGTGCGATTAGATATTTTGAAGCAGATGGATGAAGAGCAAATGTGCTGATCATTAGATTCATTCCTTTCGTTTGTGCTGATGTAATTACTATATTGCATTTATCCTACCCTAAAATTCAATAAACCGCCACATAGAGTATGAAAACAAAACTGATCGAAGCAGTGGAATCAATATTTAACAAGATCCTTACGGGAAGTTGCTGTATAATGATGGGTAAAGTAGAAAACAATACTAAAATATTTTTGCAAAAAGCACCTGTTCGGTGCCGGTGCGTAAAGGATTTGCAAATGACAAATACTTAAAAGGAATAAAGGTGCCATCTATATTCGCAGATTGACAGGAGGAATCTGAATGATTGGTAATCAGAGATTTCGGTTAATCCTTTTTCCGGTTCTTTCGTTGTGCTTATTTTTAGCAGTAATATTAAGCCATACGAATCTTCTGTTCAACAATCATGATTCGGTTGTATTTACCTATACGGAAAATTTTATGAGGGGACAGGTTGGGTCAGGTTATGGTTCAGCCCAGACGTCAAAGTTTCCAGAGGAAACACTTCTTCCAGGAGATATTATATTGGGAGGATACCCCAATTGCGCCTACGGCAGATTTTCGCATGCTGGACTTTATCTGGGGGATAAAGAGGTTTTGGAGGGGTATGTGGATTCAGGACTAAGTATTCAACCACTGGAACACTATTTGAATTATTCGGATCTATGTGTTCTCCGTGTACAAACCGACAATGATGTCAGGGCGAAGGCTATGGAGTACGCATTGGGTTTTGAAGGGCGATGTTTTTATCCGGTGGCTTTCAAACCGGGGGACCGGTTTTGGAACTGCAGTAAGATTATATGGAAAGCTTATATGGATGAGGGGATTAATCTAGATCCATATAATGACCTCTGGATTGCTCCGGAGAGTTTTTGTCAGAGTGCTTACGTAGAAAAACTATATGAAAAGGGGAATTCACCATAAAGCAGATTATTCGCTTATATATCATTCATATCAGTGCCATTATTGCCGTCTGGATGGCTATGAATTATCCTGGACTAGACATTGTGCTGGCTTTTCTCTATTTGATAATAATATGGAATGAAGGCAAAAACAATGGCATAGACAAAAATTCCCAAATCAATGATTTTTTTGTTACGTTGATCTGGCAATTACCGGGCTTGCTGTTGATTGCTTTTTTGATAAGCAATACTTTCTTTTATGCTATATTTGTACTGGAGTTATGGATTACCCCTGTTCTGCCGTTTATTTCTCTGTTTCCTGTTGGAATGCAGAGGGGAGATATCTTTTATACATGGACCTTTATACTGGCTGTGCTGTGGCTCGCAGGAGTGTACTTGCTTCCTGCATTACTGTCAATAAGAAAAATTGATCCGCTGGATCATATGCGTCACTGAAAACCAGTACGACCGGCAACAATGTAAACGAATGTTTAATGCAAATGACCAGCGGATCTTGTGATGAAGCAAGTGCGGTTTATCCTTTATGGAAAAATCGGTGATCAATTATAAAAACTGCGTTTGCAGATCTGTTGTTGATCAGAATCCGTTTTCCGTATAGTAACCGTTCCTGCTTCTGTTAGTATTATGGTTCAGAAGCAAAACAAATATACAGTAAAAATTTAGAATTTTTTTGCTAACTAACCACCCATGGCCGCGAGCCACAATCACCTATGAAAAGTAGCGTGTAACCGGGGAAGGGAACGATTTTAACGCTGATTTTCGCTGATTACCGCTGTTTAAAATATTTTAAAAAAAGAACAGCGTAAATCAGCGGACATCAGCGAAAATCTGCGTTCAAAAAATTCTATTTTCTAATTAACCACTCATGACCACAGGACACAACCACCTATGAAAATAGGTAAGGGGTTAGGCGTGAGGAGTCAGGTGCCAGGTGCCAGGTGCCAGGCATTGCCCTTACCCGTAACCCCTAACCCTTAACCCCTAACCCCTTACAAAAAAAATCCGCGCAAGTCCAATATAGTCTGCGATAGTCCGCGTTAAATTCAACCTATTTTCTAATTACCCAATCATTTATTTATTTTCGTAATTTCCGAACAAATGATAAAATAGAACAAATAATATTTTGAAAAGGAGATGCACCATGGCACATAATCTTCTGGCTGCAGAGGGAAAGATAGGGAATATGATCCTTAAGAATCGTGTTGTAATGCCGGCGATGGGAACGGGACTGGGAACTATTCATGGCGAGGTTAGTTCGCAAATGATTCGGTATTATGAAGAACGTGCACGCGGAGGGGCGGGCATGATTATTGTTGAATTGGCCAGTGTGGACAGCCCTGGGGGGCGTGCGAGTTTAACCCAGTTGCGGATCGACCGGCCCGAGTTTGTGAGTGGCCTGAATGAGTTGACGGATGCGATTCATTCCTATGGATGCAAGGCAATGATTCAGTTGCATCATGCCGGAAGGCAGACTGTTCCAGCGATTACTGATGGGATCCAACCTGTAGCACCTTCGCCCATTGCCTGCAAATTCATGAAAGCAGAGCCAATGGAATTATCAGTTGAACAGATCCGCGCATTAGAAAAGAAATTTGTGATTGCTGCTGTTCTGGCATCAAAAGCAGGTTTTGATGGGGTGGAATTGCATGCTGCTCATGGCTATCTATTAAGCCAGTTCCTATCGCCGTACAGCAATACTAGAACGGATGAATATGGCGGCAGCACCGAAAACCGGGCTCGTATACTGGTAGAAATAATTCAGGGGATCAAGAGCAAAGTTCCCGGGCTTGCTGTAGGGGTGCGTTTAAATATCGTTGATTTTGTACCGGAGGGACTGCAGATAGAAGAAGGTGTTCAGCTCGCAGAGATGATTGAAAAAGCAGGTGCAGACGTGATCAACGTATCCGGTGGCATCTATGAATCTGGACAAACAACGATTGAACCTGCTTCATTTAAAGAAGGTTGGCGTATTTATCTGGCGGAAGCGGTGAAGAAAAAAGTAAAAATACCTACCATTGCAGGCGGTGTAATCAGAGATCCTCGTTTGGCAGAAGAACTAATTGCGCAGGGCAAAACCGATTTTGTATGGGTAGGAAGAGGCATGATTGCTGATCCGTTCTGGACCAAAAAGGCGATAGAAGGTAAGGCTGATCAGATTCGCCCGTGCCTATCATGCAATCACTGTATTGGGCGAAGTTTTGCAGGGATGCACATAAAATGTGTGGTGAACCCATACGCTACACAGGAATGGCGTTTTGACAAAAGGCCGCAGCTAAGCGGCAAAAGGGTATTTGTTGTTGGTGGAGGACCTGCTGGAATGCAAGCTGCATTGAGCCTTTGTGAAGCAGGATGTCAGGTAGAACTGTTTGAACAATCAGAACAGTTGGGAGGCGTATTGCCGATTGCATCGGTTCCTCCGAACAAAGAAAGAGTCGGATTGCTTTTGGAATACCTGGTTCATCAAGTAAATCAATCAGATATAGAGCTTCATTTACAAACCCCGTTCTCTGTGGAACAAATGGAACAGGGCAGACCGGACGCAGTGATTGTAGCGGTGGGTGCCAGAGAAATTATTCCTGTTATTCCTGGTGTTGAAACTGCGCGGGTGGTTTCAACAGAAGATATCTTAAAGCAAAAAGAAATGCTGTCAGAACAAAAGGTTGCTATCATTGGCGGTGGAACGACGGCTTGCGAATTGGCGGAATATCTTATAGACCAGAAGAATGAGGTTACCATCATTGAACAAAGAAAACACCTGGCTGCGGGATTGGAAAATATGACCCGGCTTGATCTGCTGATGAGGTTGAAGAAAAAAGGAATAATCTCAAAAACAATGCATTGTGTTAAAAACGTTCATGGGAAAGAGATTAATCTCCAATCGCTTAGAGATCAGACCGAGCAACAGATAGAAGTGGATGTTATTGTTAATGCCTGTGGATATCAAAGTGATCACAGCCTTTTTGAAGCACTAAAAGATGCAGGATATCCATTGTGTCAGATCGGTGATGCAGCTAAGGTAGGCGGGATAGAGACAGCCCTCCGTGATGGGGTTATGGTTGCTTATCAAATCATGGAAAGCTAGAACAGCAATAAAGGAAACGAAGAATAGGGTGAGAAGGAGCGAGATGCATGTTAAAAGTGTCCCTGCCAGGAAGAGGGCGTCAGTTGGAACTGAAAAAATTACTTCTGGATTTGAACGGAACTTTAACCGTTGACGGAATTTTGGAGAATGGAGTAAAACAACGGATTGAGGATATCAAAAAAAATTTCGAAGTTTATTTGCTCACGGCAGATACCCGTGGTAGTGGATCGCAGGTGGCTGAAGAACTTGGTATTCAATTATTTAAGGTAAGTGGCGATCATGGAAATCAGGATAAACTGGATTTTTTGAATACGGTTGGAGCCGAGGAAACCGTAATGATTGGAAACGGATTCAATGATAGCTTAGTCCTTGAACAAGCTGCGCTTTCTATTGCTGTAATTGG
>JAYEHK010000174.1:0-26520 GCA_034659475.1 Bacillota bacterium
ATTTTACTGCTTCCTATTTATTATGCAGTCAAGAATGTGCTGACGGAACTACATAGGGTTGGAAAATGGAAAATAGGCTGGGAAAGATTTTTCCAGGTATCGTTTACCGAGTTAATGATAGGATTAATGCTTCTGGTTGGTGAAGGTAAAGAACCTACTTCAATCTCTGGATGGATTATGGCATACCTTCTGTATTTGCTTGCAACATCCATATTTGTATCGATTTCAAAAGACGTTCAAATCTAAATTTTTCGGAGGTCCGAACATGAAAAAGGCTCTTATTATCTTACTCCTTATAATGATAGCTTTATCCGGTTGCTCTGGTCCTTTCACACCCAAAGAGAATGTCACACAAACTGTTTCATCAAATGATCAGGCGGATTCCCATTTCAAGTACGCAAAACCCCTGACCCTTGAACAAGTAAAAACTGCAATTATTCTACACGGTTTGCAACTCACTGATAATAAGCAAGAAGACGCTAATGATTATGCAATTAATAATGTTACCCCCGCTATTTTTACAATAAAGCCAAACAATCATATCCTCCTGATTTATGTCTACGAATCAATAGAACTTCGAAAAGAAGTATGTTCGCGAGAAGGAAACGTCAAATATAATTTAAGCCAATGTCTCCCAAAAGACAAATGGGTTATACAGACATATACAGCCAAGAATGTTTGGATTGTTAACATGTGTAATAGAAAAAATCTTCAGCCTAATCCCACTTCCTTACTTTGGAAATCTCTAAGCGCAGCAGCAGATATCCTAAATGATGTGAAAGAAATTGTTTTTACAGATAAGAGCACATACTGGGATGCCAGACTTATCGTTAAATACTATCGAAACATGTATAAGGATAAGGATGACTACAACAGATACGACATGTATAGTCAACAAAAAGGGCTTGTAAAACACCTTGGTTCTGACCCCGAATCCATCCACCATATAGAATATAAATATAAAGGTGGATCCTGCGGTTGTAGTTGTACTAATGCACCTATGCAAAAAATAGGAAATGACTATTATTTTAGCATAGGCGGTATTGGGAGCAATACTAGCGCTTATAAAGATGATGTTTATACCCTTACAATTCAATGGGATGGAAAAAAGGAAACCTTGCATTTGAAAAGATCAAGCGAATAAAAAATACTCAGTAAATCTCCGAAATGGTGATGCTGGACTCGATGACCTGTATGCAATCCCCCCTGTGTCACTGCTCGTTATGAACCGTTTCAATCTGCATCCGAGAACCGTTAGTTTGTATGGTAACCGCACCATCCAAATCAGTCCTGAGGATTTGAATGTGATGATCCTCGAGCACGGACAGGACTTCAGGATGTGGGTGTCCGAAGCGATTATTGAATCCCACCGATATGACCCCGTAATAGGGCTGCAATTTATCATAAAAAGGCGGGCAGACTGATGAGTGGCTGCCATGATGTGGGACTTTCACGACGGTAACGGGCCCGATGGGTTGCTGGGAGAGCATTTTTAGCATGCCTTCTTCTTCAATGTCCCCGGTAAGAACAATGGAAAATCCTTTGTAGATAATCTCCAGCACAAGGGACTGATTGTTGCCGCTCGGGTTCTGATAATGATCCTCTTTGGCTGGATGCAGTACCTTTATCGTGATTTCATCATCAATGGGAATCTGCTGCCCTCTTGAAAAACCGATCACCGGGATAGCTTTTGCTTCTGCAATTTCCATCAATGTTTCATAAGCAGGCTCGTTTTGCAGCGCCGCAGGCAAGCCTATGTACTGCACCTTTACTGCTCGGGCCACTGGTTCCAGACCGCCAATATGATCCTCGTCTGGATGTGTATTGATCATCATCGCTAGATTGCGGATTCCCCGATGATGCAGGTATGGAAGCACCGTATTGGTTCCTACATCATAGAAGGGACTCCCTCCCCCATCAACCATCAGGAACTTCCCCTCGGGGGTTTTGATTACGATACCGTCTCCTTGACCCACGTCGAGGAAAGTCACTTCCATCCATCCGCGATGATAGATCCCGGCAGGAAGAAGCAAGATCACAATAAACACCAAAACGATGGTTACCCCTGAAACAGCTAATCTCATCGATTCTCTTATTATCGCTACAAGCACCAGAAAAATTCCTGTAAAATACATCGCCACTAAGGCGATATGTGGTGTTGCCACCCATATATACGCACCGGGCAGTTCTTTTAAAAGGTTTACGATAGACACGATAATCTCAATAAAAAAGCCAGCCGGATATAGTAATATACTGGCCAGAGGAGGCAGAACAACAGCCAATACAAGGGCCAGAAACCCCAGTATTACACTTCCGCCAGCCAGATAAGAAACCAAAATATTGCTGATGATGGAGATGGGCGTAAACAGATTAAAATGAAACGCTACCAGCGGTAAGACAGCTACTTCTGCACAAAGCGGAACCAGAATAAGGTCAACAACGGTCCCCTTCCAGGGTAAACGCTTGCGAACAAAAGGAAACAGATAAATAAGCCCCCAGGTGGCTAGAAATGATAGTTGAAAGGAGACGCTGAAAAGGGCCAGCGGATTCATGCTAAGGATGACGATTCCGGACAATGCCCATGCATTCAGCACGCCCTTCTCACGTCCGCTGTAATAGGCCAGTAAACCGAGCGAGGCCATAATCACCGCCCGGATGATGGAAACCGGCCAGGCAACGATGCTGCCGTAAAGGACCATGATGGTCACACCCGCGAAAAATCTGCCCCGGGGAGACATCTGCAACAGAGAACCAATCCAGGTAATAAGCAACAGTAAAAAACCGACATGAAGACCCGACACCGCAAAGAGATGAACGATCCCAACCTCTTGAAAGGCATCATACTGCTGTGGATCGATCTCTGCTCGGTTCCCCAGAAGCATGCCCAATAAAATTCCTGCTTCCTCCTGTGGAAGGGTCTTTTTGACAAGTTCTTCCCCTTTCGCTCGAAACGCCAGCAGATACTTTAATGGGCCTTCCTCATGCTGCAGGACTATTATATTTGTGGAATTTTTAATAACCAATTGATAATATATGCCCTGCTGCTGAAGATAAGCAAGATAATCAAAGGCACCCGGATTTCCGGGAGGACGCGGTTTTTTCACTTCCCCCCGCAATTCCACAATGTCTCCTCGGCAAACCGTACAGGGAAAATAGCAGGAGACACGAATTTTTTGCAGATAGCGTTTCTCCGTGTGAACTGCCACAACAAAACTTGTTTTTTCCTTCTCCATAACAGGATAACCACAGATTTTTCCCTGTACTTGAATAGACTGTCCTCTTATCTCTTTTTCGGGACATATATCTGCAACATATAGATATAGAACCATGCCCAGCAGCAAAAAAATAATCCCTATAAAGTATTTTCGCGGGATTTTAAAGATCACCACTGATAAAAGTATAATAACAGTAATAATCCAGAATGCTGTCCAAGACAAAACCTGCCCCAGGCAAATTCCCACTGCTAAACCCAGGAAAGCAAGGACCCAGAACATCATCATATACTCACCTTACACAGATCAGATCTTTGATATCTTCAAACCGTTTTTCTCCGATACCGCTCACCTGTCGAATGTCCTCCACCTGCCGAAACCCGCCGTTGTTTTCGCGATAAGTAACAATACGGCCAGCTAGGGTCGGCCCGATCCCGGGAAGCTTGTCATCCAATTCCTGAACACTTGCTGTATTGAGATTCACCTTGCCATCCTGTTGCCCGGAAGGCCCTAACAGGGATGTAAAATCCTCTCCGGCGGAAAAACCTGTTGCATCAACAGGCAATGAATTACTCTCTATTGCCGCTTCAAACGAAGGAACAACAATTACCTCTTCATCTACCACTCTTCTGGCAAGATTAATCCTAGTTAAATCCGCACCATCAGTAACTACGCCCAGTTCCACGACCTCATACAGCCGGGTCCCCTGCTGCACCTCATATACCCCTGGTTTTTCAACTTCACCAATGAGATAAACCTTGATTTTGCTGCTGTTCTCATTAGAAGTCGGAGGCACCTCCGACCTGTTCATATCCTCTAAGACAAGTTCATCTGATGCTGCTGACTGGCCTCTAATATCCGCATATTTCATTCCCCCTGCAAAGGCAAGAATGATCAATAAACCAATAATGAAAAACACCTTAGACCGATCCAAATCCATCATGTTTCTTCACACTCCTACAGAGGTATTCTTCGTTCTGCAATTTTTTCCTTTTATTCCATCATTTTATTGATTTCTAATGTCGCAGTAGACAGATTATGCGTCATAAAGTTGGTCAGTTGGTCAGTTGGAAAGTTGGAACGGTTCAGAAGGGATGTCAATATAATTTCCTCCTCTTACACGGCAGACTATTTCAATAAGGAGTAAGGAGTTAGGGGTGAGGGGTGAGGGGTGAGGAAAATGTTTGACGCGAAGCGTCTAACCCCCTAACTCTTAACCCCTTACCCCTAACCAAAGCTAGGATAAACCCTGCCGTGGAACGGACCAGCGTGAAAACGGAAACAGACTCCAAAAGCAAAAAAGGTGCTAGGCTCTTAACTTATTCAGAAAATATATTAGTTTCCATTACGTATTGCGAATAAGTTAGGAGCCTGGCTCCCTTCATGCAGCGTTACCACCCAATTATCTAGATACGCAGAGTTCCAATATTGTTGGGGTCAGATACCGCTTGTCCCATTCTACACCCTATTCAGTTTCCCAACTGACCAACTAACCAACTTTATGTCGCATAATCTCTCAACTGTGTCAGTTAATTTAAATATGATATAAATAACCACATATCCCTTGCAATTCCATGACAAGTAAGGCTATATGTTAGGTAATGAAATAAGGAGGATACACAAGTGGTTGACGTACATAAACTTGCACAAATAGGAATAGCCAAACGCTATCAAACAGACGAAGTCATTTTTGACGAAGGTGATGCTGGAGAAGAGATGTTTATTCTATTAACCGGACGAGTCGGTGTGTACAGACACTCTGTTGATGGACATGAAGTACAACTAGCAGAGTTGACACCAGGCAGTTTTTTTGGTGAGATGTCACTCCTTGAAAAACAACCTCGCAACGCAACCGTTAAAGCCCTTGATGAAACCATCGTAGTCACGTTGAATCAGAACAATTTTGAAGAGGTGATTGCACAACAGCCACAACTCGCCTTTCGCATTATGCAAGGAATGAGCCACCGAATCAGGCTGCAAAACGAACAATTAGCAACACTTATGCAAAAGGATTCTGAAGAACCACCGGAAACCGAAAATGATGTATGCGTCTCCGCAGATAAAGATCTCCCCATGGAGAGTAAACAATCTCCTGTTGTAGAAAAATCAGAAAATACTGAAATGCTCTCCTCCGAGAAAGATGATTACTATTTATTCGATAAAGAAATTACGTGTCCTGTTTGCAACAACACCTTTTCCGTTAAAATGGTTCGTTCGTCGCGTTTACGTTTGAACGCTGTTGAATCCGACCTCAGACAGCGTTTTGCGAATTTTGAACCCTTGTGGTATATGGTTTGGATATGTCCAAACTGCTCATTTGCTAATTTTAACTATGAATTTAAGCAACTGAGTGATGAACAAAAAAAATTTGTTCTTTCCAACAGTAAAGACAGAAAACAAAAATATACAACTTCATTCTCTCATCCACGCAAACTTGGGGAAGTACTAAATGCCTATTTTCTTGTTCTGGATCAGTTAATGGCACAAACACAACCCGACTCGGGAAGGATTGCAAAGGTTTGGCTCAGGCTTTCCTGGCTTTATCAGGATGCTGACGATAATGAAAACTATCTGATAGCCTCCCAAAACGCCCTGGAGTTTTTTTGCAAAATGTATTATCAGGATGGAAAAACACGTAATCCCGACGAGGAACAAAGGCTGGCACTCGTTCTGGGAGAACTGTATTTCCGTTTACAACAATATAAAGAAGCCGGTGAATTCTTCCGCCGTGCCATCGTACACCGCGGTGGCAATGCAACCATTAACCGACAGGCAGAAGACCGTATTCAGGAACTCAAAGACATCATTCAAGCAGTACATACCCCTACTAAATAAAGAAAAATCACTCATCAGTTATTGACTTCAAAAAGAAATTGCCTTATAATTGCTATTGTCAATTGAACAGAAACATTCAATGAACCGGAGTATTAGGCACATCCGCCTCAGAGAATCGTCGGTTGGTGCAAGACGATAAGGAACAGTCGAACTCGCCGGGGAGGTTTACAGGTGAAATCAGTAACCTGTGACGGGACATCCGTTATCAGTTTAAGTGGATAATCGTGGGGCTATGGCGAAGTTGGGATCGCGCCTGAATGGCATTCAGGAGGCCGTGGGTTCGAGTCCCACTAGCTCCACCATTTTAGTTTTTGTCAATATGGGTGGTACCGCGGGAAAACAGCTCTCGTCCCTAATAGGGATGAGGGCTTTAGTTTTATATAGAATTAGGAGGAATCGATCATGGAGAGCAGCTATAATTTTTCATCGATTGAGAAGAAATGGCAAGATTATTGGGAGGAAAAGCAGTTCTTCAAAGTTGATGAGGACCCTTCCAAACAAAAGTATTATACACTGGAGATGTTCCCCTATCCATCAGGCAATCTTCACATGGGACATGTACGTAATTATGCCATTGGAGACGTGATTGCCCGATTTAAAACCATGAATGGGTTAAACGTTTTACACCCTATGGGATGGGATTCCTTTGGTCTTCCGGCTGAAAACGCAGCCATTAAACATGGTCATCATCCAACGAAATGGACCAATGAAAATATTGAAAACATGAAATCCCAGCTAAAAACCCTCGGGCTCAGTTACGACTGGGATCGTGAAGTGGCAACCTGCAAACCGGATTACTACAAATTTACACAGTGGATGTTTTTAAAACTATATGAAAATGACCTTGCATATAAAAAGGAAGCAGCGGTTAATTGGTGTCCTTCCTGCCAGACTGTTTTGGCAAATGAACAAGTCGTCGAAGGGGCCTGTGAACGTTGTGATACAGTTGTGGAAAAGAAAAAACTCAACCAGTGGTTTTTTAAGATCACCGATTATGCCCAGCGCCTACTTGATGACTTAAGTGAGTTACCCGGCTGGCCTGACAAAGTAAAAATCATGCAGAAAAATTGGATTGGCCGGTCTGAAGGTTGTGAGTTTAACCTTGCGATTGACGGCAGTGATGAAAGCATGACCGTTTTTACGACCCGGCCTGATACTGTTTTTGGCGTAACCTATATGGTTCTGGCACCAGAGCATTCTCTGGTTGATGTCATTTCCCGTGGAACCCCACAGGAAAAAGATGTCCAAGAATTTGTCCATCGGATGCAATTTATTAGTGATGTATCCCGAACCTCGGCGGAAACTGAAAAAGAAGGTGTCTTTACCGGCGCCTATGCAATCAACCCGTTGAATGGAGAAAAGATTCCTATCTGGATTGCTAACTATGTATTGATGGATTATGGAACTGGTGCCATCATGGCTGTTCCTGCTCATGACCAACGCGACTTTGACTTTGCACGTAAATATGATATTCCCATCAAGGTGGTTATCAAATCCGAAGACTCTCCTGCTGATGCTTCCGAGATGACCGAAGCCTATACGGGTGAAGGTGTCATGGCAAATTCCGGAGACTTTGACGGATTAACCGTTGAGGAAGGAATTAAAACAATCAATCAACACATGCAGGACAAAGGCATCGGAACAAAAACAATTAATTTCAGGCTGCGAGACTGGTTAATTTCTCGCCAGCGGTACTGGGGTGCGCCCATCCCAATGATCTATTGTGAAGACTGCGGCGCAGTCCCTGTTCCTTATGATCAGCTTCCTGTTCTGCTGCCGGAAGGCGTAGAATTCAAGCCATCTGGTGAATCTCCTTTGAACTATGTAGAAAATTTTTATAAAACAACCTGTCCCAAATGCGGTAAAGAAGCCCGCCGGGAAACAGATACCATGGACACCTTCGTGTGTTCTTCCTGGTATTTTGCACGCTATTGCAGTCCTCATAACAGCGAAATGCCTTTTTCCAAGGAAGATGCAGATTACTGGATGGCGGTTGATCAGTATATCGGCGGAGTCGAACATGCCATCCTGCATTTGATGTATGCACGTTTCTTCACCAAATTCCTACATGACATTAAAATGCTGTCTGTCGATGAACCGTTTACCAATCTGCTCACACAGGGTATGGTTCTGAAAGACGGCTCCAAGATGTCCAAATCAAAAGGCAATGTAGTCAGTCCGGAAGAGATTATCGGCAAATATGGCGCGGACACTGCTCGTCTCTTTATTTTGTTTGCCGCTCCACCCGAAAGAGATCTGGAATGGAATGATCAAGGGGTAGAGGGATGCTACCGTTTCCTTAATCGCGTTTGGCGTCTCGTCACGAGTTGTATTGAAGACCTTCAAGAAGTAACCCTGCCCAAAACATTTGCGGAGCTTGATCCTGACGCAAAAAAACTGCGTTTCAAGACACATGCTACCATTAAAAAGGTTACCGAGGATCTCAACGGGCGGTTCAATTTCAATACAGCAATCAGTGCAACGATGGAATTAACCAATGCCATGAATGCCTATCGTGAGGTGGAAGAACAGGATCTGTGTGTATTAAAAGAAGCAGTCGATACTCTGTTAATCCTCTTGAATCCGTTTGCTCCACATATTACGGAAGAATTATGGAAAATCTGCGGCAATGATGAAAGCCTGTACAAACTGCCTTGGCCGACCTATGATGAGGCAGCCCTGGTACAGGATAAAGTCGAGATCGTCCTTCAGATCAGTGGAAAGGTTCGGGACCGCATGGTTGTTCCCACCAACACCACCCGCGAGAACCTGGAGAAAATGGCCCTGGAAAATGACAAGATAAAAGAACTGACGAGTGGAAAACAAATCATAAAAGTCATCGTAGTCCCCGGCAAACTCGTTAACATCGTCGCTAAATAACCTCCCAAACTTATCTTAACCAAAAAAGAGAGAACCTCTAACCAATGAGGTTCTCTCTTCGTATATCTTCCGGTATATTTATGCATTCAAGCAGGTAGATTTAAGGTTTTTTGCATTGGAACCTTCCATGGCCGCAGGGCACAACCACCGATGAAAATTAGTAGCCAACCGGGAAAAGGAACGATTTTAACGCTGATATACGCTGATTACCGCTGATGAACGCTGTTTAAAATATTTTTAAAAATACAGCGTAAATCAGCGGACATCAGCGAAAATCTGCGTTCAAAAAATCCTATTTTCTAATTAATCAGCTTTGAATAAAAAACTATTAATTTCAGACAATATCATTACGACCTAAAACATCAACACATGAATTAAAGGAGAGTGGTACCATGAAACACAAGCCAGACGATCGTAGTGATAATGCAGATAAGATACAGCAGCACCTCGAAAACACCTTGGAAAACATCGAACTTACGGAAGAGACGATTGGCTTAAGCAATGACAAAAACACAAAAGAAAGGTTAAAAGACAAAAATAAAAAAAGAAAAGATGCCATTGAGGAAATGCGGCAGGAAATAAAGGATGAAGCCTGCCATAGACAGCAGGAGTAACAAATTGAAGGGGACAAAATTCCTGTCCCCTTGTCCTCACTTTGATTCATTCAATAAGCGTGTCTTCCTCTGTTTCAACCGCTTTTCGGCTGCTGCAAATTTCTTTTCCTCTGTCTCGTTGCTTAATTCTAAACGGGGCACCTCAAAAGGCTTAAAATCGGAGTCAATAGCCACTATTGAAAAGTAAGCAATTAATGCCAATTTACGGGTCGCCATAACAATATTTTCAACATACATCTGAATCTCAATCTCCATTGACGTCTTTCCGACATACACAACCGATGCTTCACTCACTGCTAATTCGCCGCTGTATATCGGCACAAAAAAGTTAATATTGTCTACAGAAATCGTTACCACGGGCCCATTGCAGTGTCGCATGCCGCAGACAACCGCTGTATTATCAAGCATCTTCATGATCTCCCCACCGTGAATGGACCCGAGTGGATTAGCCATTCCCGGCAGCATAAACTGTGCAATTTCAGTACATGACTCACTGACTTTTTTACTATCCATACGATAAAATCCCTCCATGTTTGCCTCTGATCTGCCTTTATGCTCTTACGTCTTATTGTTAATCATAAAGCTAAATCATATGCCATCTGAATAAGTTTTAATCGCCTATGCAAGCAAAGCAAGTTCAACTGCAGAAGTTGTTGGCATACTGGCCGATGAGTTAACTTCTGCTGGTTTAAGTGTAGAAATTTCTTCCATAGATAGCGTTAATAATCTAAAGAGCTATTATGCAGTAATAATTGGTAGTCCGATATTAAAAGGTGCTCCCCTGCCGAAGATAAGTGAATTTCTTAAAAAGATCCGCATCCTTAATTACGACCGAAAGGGAGCATCAGTTGTCCCCGAAGAGAGTTGTACCCGCTACATTAATGGTGACCAACGGGAACATCAGAAGTACCCGAAGGGTGTAAGGTGAGCATGTCCAATATAGTCTGCGGTAGTCCGCGTTAAATTCAACCTATTTTCTAATTAACCCACTTCAACGTTCCAACTGACCAACTAACCAACTAACCAACTAACCAACTAATACTCAACCTATTTTCTAATTAATGAATAAAGATAAGTCCTATCCTCTGATCCATCCCTGGTCCCCAGGAGCCTTAGCAGGCTCTCTGTATCGTCCAGCGCCCGGTGAGCATGCTCACATTCGATTCCATGAGCAGATAGAAGCTCTCCCAATTTTGCAGAACTAAACCCCTTCTGCTTCCATTTGATGTCCTTACAAGAACAGCGCCAATTCTGATCAGCGGTATAGGGCAGCAATCCACCCAGCATCCTCCGGTCAAAAGCAGCATTATGGGCTACAATAAACTCGGCTCGCATAAAGATTTCCTTAATCCTGTTATAATCAAAATCTTTTCCTTTAAGACTTCCCATACTGATACCATGTACCTTTTGAGCAAACGGATTGATCACACAGGATGGTTCCCGCAGACCGGTGTACTGGTCCAGAATTTCAATTACCCGACCACTTTGCGCATCAAACTTAAACAGAATGATGGCTAATTCTATTACCTCGTCCCGGTTAGATAAACCCGTCGTTTCGGTATCGAGTACTGCAGCCAAATGCTCATTGGCAAGTCCCACTGCCATTTTTCTTTCACTTAACTCCACTTAATCTTCTCTCCCAGCAATTTTCTTTTAACCTTATAGTTTTTCAATACAGCTGTATCCTTTTCCTTTCGCTATCAACAAATATCTCTCCCAGGGGTCAGGTTTGACATTGACATTACTCCCCTTTGAGGCTCCTTCACCGAGAGTGATTCGAAGTAATGTCAATATCAAGCCTGACCCCGTGTTCACCTTTTGAAAAATTCTTACACCCTTTTTACGCTAACGTTTTTCCCTTTGATCTGCATGTTCTGCAATGCCACTTGCACCAGAGGCCCTTTATTATCTAGTATCTCGATATATGAGCACGTGTCCTGCACATCAATAATCCCAACATCGTGTGCACAAACACCTTCAATTTTGGTGAGGGCTCCCAGGATATCACTGGGTCTCATTTTCTTTTTCTTGCCTGCATTAATTCGCAGTTTCATAATCTCCTTATTTAATTCAGCACTGCTATCCATCTTGACCTTCGGCCTGGTTGACAACATTTTTCCGAAGCGTTCCTTACCTTGTTCCACCTCTTCTATTGACAGATCTTTCCCAGCAGGAATCTTATAATTTACGTAATCTTCAATGGCATGAAACATCTTGATTTCATACTCCGATACAAAGCTCACGGCCATCCCCACATTGCCAATACGACCTGTTCTGCCAATGCGATGAACATATTTTTCTTTTTCAAAGGGAAGGTCATAGTTAATGACCAGGCTCAGATCATCTATATCAATCCCTCTGGCGGCTACATCTGTAGCAATCAAGAAACGGAAGTTTCCTCTCTTAAAGCTTTGCATGGCAACCAATCGCTCCCTTTGCTCCATGCCTCCGTGCAGGCCACTGCAGCTATAATGTTCATCCTTCATGCTTTGTAATAGCTGTTCAACCTTTTCTCTGGTATGACAGAAGACCAAACAACTATCCGGTCTCTGGGTATAAATAATCTTACGTAAGAGCTCAAACTTTTCCTGCTGTTCCACTTTATAATACACTTGCTTAATCTTTTCCGTCGTCGGATTGTTGGAAACGATCTCTATCTTCACCGGATCGTGCATATATTGATCCCCTATTTTTTGAATCTCCTCCGGCATGGTTGCAGAAAAGAGCAGGCTGATCCTGTTTTTCGGTAAGGTCTCCAGAATATCTTCCACTTGCTCGATAAACCCCATGTTGAGCATTTCATCTGCTTCATCTATCACCAGATACTTTATTTTTTCCAGGTTCACATTGTTTCTCTCCATGTGGTCCAATATTCTCCCGGGGGTCGCCACAATAATATGAACTCGCTGTCTTAGCTGACTTTTTTGCATATAAATAGGCTGCTGTCCATAAATCGCCGCCGCTCTGATTCTCTTAAACCGACCGATATTACTAATATCCTCGGCCACCTGTACCGCTAACTCCCGGGTGGGCGTGAGCACTAAACACTGGGGGTACCTGGTCTCTAATTCTGTTTTTTCGCAAATCGGAATGGCAAAAGCAGCGGTCTTGCCGCTGCCTGTTGGGGCATTCACGATCATATCCTGATCTTCCATCACAGGTGGAATAACCTTCATCTGCACCTCTGTTGGGGTTTCATATCCTAGCTTTTCGATCGCTTTCAATAGGTCTCCGCTAAAAGCAAATTGCTTAAAATTCATCTTATCCATAACACTCCAAGTCCATAAATATCTATGGTCTTTCCAGAATACATTAAGAAACCGGGTCATGACGGATGCACATGCATCAATCAGACCCGGATTTTCTATACAAACTAGTTACAGGCTTAATAACAGTTATCCCAGATTCACGCCAAAGTTAGTCCCTAACGCTGCCAGACCTCCCTGGAAGCCACTGCCGATTGCATTGAATTTCCACTCGCTATTATTACGATAGAGTTCGCCGACCACAACAGCCGTTTCAATGCTGAAATCTTCGCCTAGATCATAACGGATTAATTCTTCACTATTGCTCTCATTAAAAACCCGGATGAAAGCATTGGATACCTGTCCAAAATTCTGACCCCTTGCTTCAGCATCATGGATCGTAACCGCAAACGTTATCTTATGGATACTAGCTGGTACAGCCCCCAGATTGATCTTAACCTGTTCGTCATCGCCTTCTCCTTCACCGGTAAGATTATCACCGAGATGAGCCACCGAGCCATTTCCGCCTTGAAGATTATTATAGAAAATAAAATCCCCATCACTGGTTACTTTACCGTTTTCGCCCAGCAAAAAAACGGATGCATCGAGGTCAAAAGCGTTGCCTCCATCATACTTGTTGGTATCCCAACCAAGCCCAACCATTGCTGTAGTTAAACCAGGATTTGTTTTGGTCAGGTCAACCTTTTGACCCTTCTGTAAACTTACTGCCATATGAAAAACCTCCTTATTTTTTATCTCATAAATTTCACATTACCTGCTAAACATATCGCTTTGTAATCTCACCCAGTGATTCATCATTCGTTCCCTCGCCAATGGCAGCAAACTTCCACTCGCCATTATGCCGATAAACTTCGCCTGTAATAAGAGCTGTTTTGCCTGAATAATTATCACTGAGATTAAATTTGAGGAGTTCTTGGTTAGAATCGGAGTTTACAATTCTAATAAATGCATTCCTAATCATGCCAAAATCCTGTTTGCGACTCTTACAATTATAGATGTTAACGACAAAAACTAAACGTTGTACATCTTCGGGTACCTTACTGACATCTACCCAGATCTGTTCATCATCACCATCACCGGCACCGGTAAGATTATCTCCCATGTGTTTTACACTGCCATTGCTGCTCTTAAGATTACCATAATAGATCACATTCTTCTTATTGGTTAGCTTTGAATTTGCATCCAGCATAAGCACTGAAGCATCACAATCGATATCGACCTTACTTTTTCCTCCACCAAAGAGGCCCAGTCCTTTTTTAGCTGTCGGTGCTTCATCCCAGCCCAGACCTACCATTATTTTGGCAAGCCCTTTATTGCCTTTGGTCAAATCTACCTTTTGTCCTTTTTGCAATGTAACTGTCATTAATAAATCCCTCCTTATTCACTCCTACTTAAGAAAAACCAGTCAGCCCAATCAATCCCCGCTCAAGAAGATTATTATCAAACCACCTTGGTAATAATAAGCAGTACTACACCCAGAACAACAAGACTTCCTCCCAAGATAATCCTTCCTGTATTGCTCCTACTCCACATAAGAATCATCCTTTCCCGATAGATATACCGTCGGTTGTACACTCAAGCACTAAGCTTTGTTGTTTCCACATTACTCTGTTCCTTCATCTCAGCTTTTATCTCCTGACTGGGAGCAGTAAGACGTACTAAAAGGCCCACCACTAACACTGATGCAGAATAGAGGAATACCTTCCCCCACAATTCCAGGGAAAGGGGAACGGTTCCAAACACCTCTCCACCAAACTGCACCATCAGCACTTGAACTACTGCAATCGCGCCCATAATCCCGAAAAAGGTCGGGTTTCCGGCAAAAAATGCAGGCATCTGACCATTAACAGCCCGACAGTTTATCCCATTCCAAATCTGAGAAATAACAAACCAAGCGAAAAACACCGTACTCTGTTCGGCCAACGTCGAACCACCCAGAAACGCCGTTTTCATATTAACCATCGCAACGACAATATAAAACAACCCTGTTACGATTATTGAACGCCACATATACGGAGTGATGATATTTTCATTCTTCGGAATCGGAGGTCTACTCAGTAAGCCTTCGTGTGGGGCTTCTGAACAAAGGGCGATCGCAGCCAGCGTATCCATGATCAAGTTTATCCATAATAATTGGATAATGGTAAAGGGCGATGGAAAACCAAACAAAGGCGCTAAAAATGCGATAAAACAGGCTCCAAAATTTATGGTAAGCTGGAACTGCAAAAATCTCTGGATATTTTCATATAATGCCCTGCCCCACCAAACAGCATTGGTGATCGTAGGAAAGGAATCATCCAGAAGAATAATGGAACTAGCCTCTCTAGCCACCTCGGTACCGGATTTCCCCATAGACAAGCCAACATCTGCATGTTTAAGTGCCGGGGCATCATTCGTCCCGTCTCCGGTTACGGCAACAACCTCCCCTTCGTTCTGCAATGCTTGAACAAACCTCAACTTGTCCATCGGCTCGGCTCGGGCAAGTACTTCTATATCAGTCGCAATATTTTCAAGTTTCTCATCTGACAAGGCTCTAAATTCCTGTCCTGTCAGGCTTAATCCACCATTCAAAATCCCGGATTCTTTGGCAATCGCTTTCGCCGTTTCCAGATTATCACCCGTAACCATCCTGACTGATATCCCTGCATTCTGGCAGTAATGAATGGAGTTAGGGACATCTTCGCGCAGATGGTCTCGTATCCCTACATAGCCATCCCATATCAGGCTGGATTCACTTTCATCCCCATCGATGATTTCTCTGTGAGCAAAACCCAGTGTACGCATCGCGCGGGCAGCAAGTTTGTAGGTTCCCGAAAGATCTACCTTACTATCACAAAGCGCTGCCACAATTTCAGGCGCACCTTTGACCACCAAGAACCTTCGCGTGTCAATTTCTACAACCGTAGACATTCTTTTTCTGATCCCATCGAAAAGAAATTGTCTGGCAATAGGAATATCCCGTCTTACGGCTTCATAATCAATCTGACTATCTTTCAACCAGTTCAACAACGCGCCTTCGGTAGAATTACCAATCACCAAGCTTTTTCCGTCACGTTCTTCCAGGTAAGCAGTGCTATTTATGGCCGCATTGAGTGTTATCCACTCGGAACCGTTTTCCGGAATGCGCTTCGGTACTTTGAGTTCCTTAACAGAACTTTCCACCACTTCCATCTGGTTTTTGGTTAAAGTACCTGTTTTATCTGTACATATCGTCGTTGCAGACCCTATTGTTTCACAGGCAATCATCTTCCTAACCAGACTGTTGGCCTTGGTCATCTTACGCATGGCCAATGAAAGGGATAAAGCAACACTCATCGGTAGCCCTTCTGGCACCGCAACAACAATGATGACAACAGATATCATGAAATAATTAAGCACGTTGCTAATGGTATCCATATTCAGCCCCGTGACCTCACCGATGAACATCCCTTTAACAAAGAGTGCAACAGAGATGCCGATCGCCATTACATAGCCAAACTTACTGATTAACTGGGCCAGGACCTCTAGTTTCTCCTCCAGTGGCGTTGGGATACTGTGATCCATCCCCAGAGATGCCGCAATGACCCCCATCTGGGTATCATCACCGACACCTCCGACCAGCGCTCTTCCTTTGCCAGCCGTAAGAAAAGATCCCTTGCAAAGGTGATCTTCCACATTCTTTAAGACGGGTTCACTTTCCCCTGTAAAGGCCGATTCATCCACATGCATATCATCCGAAGATAAGAGCCATCCATCTGCGGGTATAGCATCTCCTGCTTCAAGTATTAAGAGATCTCCTACCACAACATCCCTGGAAGGCACTGTGCTGGGATGGCCATTACGTATGAGCTTAACCTCCATTTCATCCCGCTGGGCATTAAGCACATCAAATTCTTTGTTGCTGCGATATTCATTGATAAATGCAATACCGGTAGCCAGCATAACAGCTAAAACGATCGCAATCGTGTCCAACAAGCCTGTTCCCTGAATGATTGCAATCACAGCTGAAACAACCACGGCAACCATGAGGATCTTAATAATTGGATCATCAAAATTCTTCATGTATTGCTTCAATATCGAGTCTCTGACAGGAGGAGTCATCCGGTTAGCGCCATACTCTTGCCTTAATGCGTCAACCTGTGAAGACGCAAGGCCCTTATCTCCTATCTTATCGATAATCTGATTTAGTTTGAGCATTATAATTATCCAATCCTCTCACACATTATTCCTGTATTATAGATTCTTGCACAAGCATCCAACTTAGCCACAAAGCCCTTGTAGTTAACAATGCATCAATCTTTTATCTACCCGACATCAACCCCAAAATTCAGGCATAACGCTCTTAATCCGCCCTGAAAGCCACTGCCGATAGCATTAAATTTCCACTCTCCACCATGTCGGTATAGTTCGCCAACCACCAGAGCTGTCTCAATGGAGAAATCCTCTCCGAGGTCATAACGTAAGAGTTCTTCCTGGCTATTATCATTTACAATTCGTATAAAGGCATTAGAAACCTGTCCAAAGTTCTGACGGCGAGTCTCCGCCTCATGAATCGTAACCGTAAATGCAATCTTCTCCACAGTTGCAGGCACCTTGCTCAGATCCACCAGGATCTGCTCATCATCCCCATCGCCTTCTCCGGTCAGGTTGTCCCCCATATGGATAACCGATTCGGAGCTATGACTTAGATTATTATAGAAAATAAAATCCTGATCGCTTGTTACCTTGCCCGATGGGCCAAGTACAAAAGCGGCCGCATCCAAGTCAAAATCATCGCTGCCATTATACTTGTTTGTATCCCATCCCAGTCCAACCATAACCCTGGTTAATCCAGCCTGACCCTTCGTTAAATCGACCTTTTGTCCTTTTTGTAAACTGATCGCCATGCGCTTCTTCCCCTTTCATACCATTACCTTAATTTCTATTTTTATACAAATAACACAGACCTATCATTTTATCTTCTCCTCACTGTTTCACAACCCTCCTAAGAAGAACTGGGCACAAACTTTCTAATCCAACTCCCAAATCCACCAGGATTACGTGATTGTATGAGAACCGTGCCCGGTCCACGGAAACGGCAAACCAACCCTTCCCCTGAAGTAAATGAAGAAATCCATCCCCGGGAGGCCTTTTCTATTGAATAGTGCATAAATGAAGGCCACGCTACCAGGTGATAATTATCAACAAGAAATTCCTGTCCTTCTTCCAGATTGATTGCATGAATTGCACCCAGTGCATTCAGAAATACAACGCCCTTCCCAGATACCTTAAGGACAAAAAAGCCTTCCCCCGAGAAAACCCCTTGCATTAAATTCTGTGCCTTTGCCGATATCTCTATGTCATCCGTAGCCGCCAGGAATCCGTCTTTCTGTACAACAAGCTGATAATCGCCGTCTAATTCAACATCCAGAATGTCTCCCAAAGATGCAGGCGATACCAGAACCTGCCCGGGTCCGCGCATCGCTTTAAGTGTTTGGAAGAAGAATTTTTCTCCGGCCAGGGCTCTCATCACGCCCCCCATAAGCCCACCCTCGAGCTTTCCTTCAACATCCAGATTTCCATTCATCGCCACCATGGCACCATACTCGGCCTTAACTTTTTCACCCTTTTCCAGATCAAACTGTAACATAGCAAATGACCCTGGGTATAATATTTCGTATTTCATAAATGCCTCCATTCTGTGCTATAACCTTCGTCTCTAACAAAACCAGCCAGTAACTCTTCAATTCCTTCATGCCCGGTACTTTTGGAAATAATCCCATCCATCGCTCTCACCGTTTCCAAAACCTTTTCCCCTGCACAGGCTGGCGCTGCGGGTCTTTTTACAGCCTTTAACCATTCCAGATCATTGGTATCATTGCCGATCCCGGTCGCCCTTGCAAGCTGTTTTTCGCCCAATAAATAAGCCAGACCATGGCGCTTATCAACCTCTTCTGCCAGGAAAAACAGCTTGTTGCCATCTTTCAATAGCTGTACCCTGCACTTCATTGCCTGAAACAGATCCAGCGCTTGATCAATATTGTCAGCAGTCGGTCGTAAAAGTGCCAGACACGTTGTGAACTCCGACTGTACAATCCCCTCAAAATGCAAGGCAACCTCCTGAACCTGCTGCATCCATAGCTTACTTACCATGTATTCGACACCATTCATGTTCTGATATAAGCCACCATTTTCTGCTACAACCCCTTTAATATATACGCCATTTGTCTCCATCAGCTTACATATTAATTGTATGGATAACAAACTTCTTCCCGTAGCTAGAATGATATCATATGATTCTTGTAATTCCCTTAAAAGCTGAATCGTTTCTATTGCCAAATAACTATCTCGTCTTCTGCCCTTTATAGCTACCGAACCTGGCTTCTCATCTGCAAAAAACAACGTGCCATCAAGATCTAATATTAAATGTTCGTTCATTACCTACTTCACCCTTACTGCAGCCAGGAAATTATACTTTTCACCCAGTTGCGGAATAAATTCAACCGGGACACTGTATTTTTCTGCCAGGTACACAATGCTTGGGATTGAACACTCTGCTTCAGCACTTGTTATCCCTAAAATAAGCTGTTTCGGTTTCCGATTGACAAAGGTGCGTGCCACTTCATTGATATTAACCTTCCACTGCCCTGCTTGCGTACCTGTGATGAGGGTAATTTCGTTCAATAACGCATCCAAGTTCTGGACTTTACAGGGCCTATCCTCGGGCAGGTTTGAATTTTCACTGCTGAAAATATTCAGCCACGCCTCTATCAATGCATGGTTACAATATTCATCAGGGTAGGTGTAGGCATGCCACATTTGCCCGGGATCTTTTATAAAAGCCCGCGAAAAACCCAGTACCTCGGGTGCAGAAAAATGCGCACATTCAAGGAGCACATCCTGGTCTGTTCCCCACAGATCCCCATAATGCCCCGGGTCTACCAGTGTAGCCAGCAGAGGAAACCCCTGCAAATCTGGGGCATCATTCAGCCTGGAACAATCTTCTCGAAGCTCTGCTGCGACTACCCCTCTGCCGGTCCACCCATCGACAAAAACCGGATAATATTCAGGATAATCAGCACAGATTTGTGCAAAGGCCTGTCGATCAATGCCTGCCTCATGGAAAAGTCCCAGGGCCACTACCGGCACATCTTCTCCGCTTAAATAGGCCATTCTCTTAGCCAGACCCAGAGAAATAAATAAACCAGCTCTCAAGATCGCTACCAACAAGATCTTCTTCCCACGGGGAACCTTAACCATCATTTTTTCAATAAGACGGTCATGTAAACCGCATATTTGAGCTGTGTTCCTGCGCATCGATTCTATGATTAAACGGTTTAGTTCTTGATCCGCCTGCGATTCGGGACTAGGTTTTTGCCATCTTTGCCAGCCTTTTAAAAGTCCATCAAAGGCCTCTTCTCCGCGAAACGAAGCATGTTTCCCAAAAGGGTCACATAACCCCTCATTTTTAAGATATACCCGTACACCGGGCATATCAGATCTTACATATTCATCATGCGTATTATTTTTCAACATTTATAAACTGAATCTCTCCTTTAATATTGCTTAATAGATACACCCTTGCCCCCATTTTCTGAAGACGTGCTGCAAGTTCTTTTACCTGAATCTCCTGGAAAAGCTGATCATATACCAATATATAGGCTTCATTCCTGTCTGCTTTGCCCGGCGGCATATACAGATACATGGATCTTATCTGTGAACCATGGAAGGACCAGCAAGGTAACTCCCAGGGACTAATCGTAAAATGACGGAGCTCAGTATCATACCCTTTAAGGTAAAGCATATAGCTGATCTCAAAGGCCATATCAATTGCTTCTGAAGCCCCAATTACTGTAATGGATGAAGGAAGGTTAATTTCACCTAGTGCCTTGCCCCACATCTCATAGCGCATAACACCCTGCTGCGGAGAGAAAGCTTGTACTCTTCCTCGGCCCTTTTCAAGCTCTGGTGCTAATAAATCAAACGAGACACTATTCTCCGGCTTCTCTGAATCACAGATATTTAAAGGCTCATTCTCTTCAATAGGTTCCTGGTAAAGACAGTGCAATGAAAATCTAATTCCCATTGCGTCAGCACACTTTTGCATCTCTGATAACCTCTCTGAAGAGACAAAACTCTTCAAAGCGATCATAGTCACTTCACTCAAATTGGGCATTTCCAACGTTAGAGCCCGTATAAGGTTCATGGCTGTATTACCAGTGGTTATTTCGTCTTCAACAATACATAGCTTGCTGGATTGTCTGACAGAGGATAGATTCAAAAATTGAGCCGGCGCATGCGAATGAGGTTCGGAAAAGCTCATCATTCCAGGAACAGGATACCGGGTCGAAAATATAAAGGGTCCCCCGAAAACTTCACTGAAAATCCGTCCAATTAATATTGAAGACTCACTTAAACCCATAATTGGATACTCTCCGGACAGAGAAACAAGGTTGCCCATTTCTTTCACCAAATCTATGATCTTCGCCGGATGAACAGCCCCTATTTTACCCATACACTGGTGAACCATGGCAAATTCACGCAAAGGATTGTTTCTTCTTTTTACAACTACAAATCCATCCCCGCCGCTTTCCATATAGGGGTGATCTGTCCCTGAATATAGCAAATTCAGTTCTCCTCTCTGTTAATTTATATCAAATTACATTTTAACTGCTTAAAAAGTGGTTAAATCCATTATAATAGATTAAAAGACAAAGAAGTCGAATTATTTTCGGTTAATATGCGGTATATTCTTTTAATTATGGATTATCCAACATAGCAATGGGATTTGAGTCCTATTATGATTTTTACTGGATTGCAATCACAGCTTACATAAGCATGTCATAACAAATTATTTTTTCGAAGCATTACAGTTACTAGTTTCGGTATAAGACAGAAGAAAGCGGAGAGGACGTAGTAATTCAATGATAGGGAATATAGAAAACAGTCAGCTTACAACGATAAATATAACATCTTCAAATCTAGCCACAGACATTTTTCTAGTCCCTGAAGATCGAACCGGCTATTCTGCATGCAACAGCTTAACCATACCTGTATACTTTTATCGTATATCAGGTTTTGAAGATGAAAATGTGTATTATAATGATTTGTTTAATCTGGATTATGAATTGGCAAAACTAAATCAGTACCTGAAAATTGAAAAAGGTATCAATCAATCTATCTCGACCGAGATTGCCGACAAGGTTACCTCATTGTGGAAAATGATCGAAAGGATGCTTTCACCCAGTCCCAAAAATATTATTGATATTTTCTACCGCAACCAGGTTTTAACTTCCATCGGCGAAAAAAAAGATGCTATTATACATGACAAACTGATTAGTTTATTAAATCTATTTTGGATGAAAGAAAAAAATTTAAGTATAACGAAAAATTTTTGCATTAAAATCTTATCCTGGTTAGACAAGTATTTTCTGAATATATTATCCTCCTGGGATTTTACAACAATCAATCCTAAACTATTATTCTATGGCGAAGCCTCCAGGGACGAAGCATATTTTATGCTATTACTCTCTCTTCTGGGAGCTGATATCCTCTATTTCAATACTTCCGGGAAGGATAAATTTAATGTTATTGAAGATATTGACCAGTATTCCACTTTCGTGGATCATCCGAATAAACAGTCAATAAAGCCATTTCCTGTATCTCTGGGCGTTCAGCGAGAAGAAACCGTCGCCTATAAAGCATCAACCGAAATTCATGAGATCCTTCATAGTGAAAATATCGGTAGTTATACCCCCTGGCAGTTTGAAACTTATAACCCGGTGCCCTGCACTTTGAAGACCACCTATGATGAGCTTTTTATATTATGGAAGGAAGAAGCGCGGTTCAGGACAGGCTTTGAGATTAGAAATGGACATATCCTTATCCCTAATGTTTTTGCCAAAATTAACGGGACCCAGTCAGATTTGTCTGTTTATTGGAAAAATGTGGATATACTCAGGACAGCTACGAATTTAACCATATTCAAGCCAGAGGTTCCCTTTACAGCCGAGAGCAATTATTCGATAGATACCACTTTATTATGTACTGATGGAAGTTTTAATTCAGACAAAGTTCGCAATTCACAAATTTATAAAATATCCTACTTGCGAACATCAGTTCAGTGTCTCATACTGGATAAAATTAACCAGCTAATTTTATCCACAGATATTTTCAAAAAGGAAATGAATCAAAACTTGAAATTCAAAATCCTTTATACTGTCTTAAATCTCGATAAAGAATACCTGGATTTAATCCAAAAGTTTGACTATCCACATGCAATACCCAAACTTGTCATATTCGATGGTGACGAGCAATTGTTCAGCCAATCGGATATCATCATTATATCATTCTTATATTTACTGGGATTTGATATCGTTATCTTTGCACCAACTGGATACAACGATATAGAAAATGCTATTAATGAAAAATATTACGATATTCATAAGCTAAACGAATTTAAGTTTGGCTTAAGTCCTAAAATAGGATCTACTCTAAATGCTAAAAAAGGTTTTTTCAGCAAACTATTTTCTTAAGGTTTAACGTTCTGCAATATAATGTGCGGAACTGTATTGTAAAATAGAAAGGTGGTTATTTAATGAGTTTTGATACGGCTATAAACGAAGTCAATCTGGACAAGGAAGTAACGAGTAAAGTTAATGCGGTCGTCCAAACAGCAAAAAACTCACCGGAGTTAATAAAGCTATCACAAGAAGTAGATATTTCAAATCCACAATCCATTATGTCTTTCGGTCAGGAAACTGCTGTAGAAATTTCACAGTTCAGTGATCGTATTTTATCATCCATTAGCAACTCTTCCGTAGAGGATAGCGGTAAAATGCTGAGCCAGCTGAATTACATAATGAAAAAATTTGATGCAAAAGATTTTGCAGAAGACGAACCCAAGAAAGGGCTTTTCGGCAAGTTATTCAATAAGGCAAGTGAAGGCATTGAAAAACTCCTGCATAAATACCAAACCATCGATGGGGAGATCTCCAAGGTATATATTCAGATAAAAGAATATGAAAATGAAATAGAAAAGACCAATAAGATGCTTGATGAGTTGTTCGATCAGAATCTGAACTATTATGGTAATTTAGAAACCTATATACAGGCTGGAAATTTGGCTGTTGACAATGTAAAACAAAAGATCATTCCAGAATTAGAGAAAAAAACTGCATCAGGGGAGCAAATCGATATCCTTAATCTCCAAAATACTGCCCAGTCACTGGAATTACTTGAAAATAGGATCCATGATCTTGAATTGGCTAAAATGGTTTCATTACAAACAATCCCCCAGATTAAACTTATTCAGAACGGCAATAACAATCTGCTTCGCAAAACAGGCAGCGCCTTTGTCGTCACCATTCCTGTGTTCAAATCAGGCTTAATACAGGCCATCACCATCAAAAGGCAAAAGATACAATCAGATGCTATGAAAGCCCTGGATGATACGACCAATGAAATGCTTTTAAGAAATGCCCAAAATATTGCGGGTCAATCAGCCGATATCGCCAAGCTGATGTCTGGCTCCAGTGTGAAAATTGAAACCCTGGAAAAAACCTTCGATACCATTATGAAAGGCATCGACGAAACCAGACAAATCGAGGCGGAAAACAAACAAAACAGAGAAGAAAGCAAAAAGAGATTAGCCAGTCTGCAGGATAAAATCAAACAATCAAACTTGAAATTTGACTAATCCTTAGTTAGTGGTCAGGGGTGACCTCTGTATCTGTACGTTCTTGCGCTTTCGTTTTTTTGAAATTGTACCATTGATTAGCAAGAAAATTGAATTTTAATAGACGCGGACGACGCAGACTTTCTGGACTAACGCGGACTTTTTTTGTAAGGGGTCAGGGGTGAGGGGTAAGGGCAAGGCTTGGCGCATAACTCCGAACTCCTAATCGGCCGTCAACCAGACAAATTGAATATTTTCCCGGGCTGTCCATCCTCCGGCAGCGCCTATTTCCACTAGGCCGTCTTTTTCTCTATTACCAATAAATACAGCCATAGGAGTATTTGTATGGGTTTTAATATCTCCGTTTTCACCTTCATATATTTCAGTACCCACCGGAAGGTAACCTTCGGAAGGTATTAGACCTGTCGGGTCTGTCAATATCTCTGCTTTAACCCAGCCCTTTGAAGTAGCAGGTATACTATAAGCCATCAGATTTATATACCGCCAGTCAGCATAGTGTTTAGTAACTTCCACCAGCCTGCCTTTTCGCACTATTTGCCATGCAGGATTATCAATATCATAGTCACCAATAGCTTCACCATCCGGGTTGAGATACAAAACATCATTCTGTTTAACCACCATGTATTCCGGTTCAATGTCTTTAACTAATACTTCATCCCCAATTTCCAGATACCATGACGATATCCACCCTTCTAACTGTCCTTTTTTCACTTCAGACCACTGACCCTGTTGCCTTATAACCTGCACCCGGTCACCACCATGCAGCTGCTCTGGTGTTGACAAAAGGGTTTTCGGCTCAGGTTGATGGTAAAGCTCATAAGTCCCTTCACCTCTTACTGCCAGCAGTTCAACAGGCTTAATCACATTATCCTTTACAACCTTCCACATCCCATCCGACAGCAGTCCCAGTCGCCAGATGGCTATACCTTCTAAGTTGTATTTTTTAGCAATTCCTATTTTATTTATCAAACTTTCCGGGGTCTCACTGACAGCTGAAATCCCCAGAAGGATTTTATCTGCCGGCACAAAACTTATGACCATATCCAGCGCCTGGCAAACCAAACCGTCTGGTTCAGGTTGGGTACCGTAATCATAAGCCATGATAATAATATGATCAGCCACTCTTCCCAGAGTTTCATAATCATAACCCAGATAGGCCGTATTAGGAGCATGCAGGGTAAGGGTAAGCTCTTTTCCCTGCTTTTTCAACTCTAGTGATAATTTCTCTACAAAATTATTAAAAACTGCCTGTGTTTTATCTAATTCTTCTATACTGTCATTCCAACCCAAGCCCTCAAAATCAAGATTCACACCATTATATAAACATACCTCTTTCGTTATGCTATCAATGGCTTGATTTACAGCTTTTTCATCATTTAATAGCCGTATAAGCCTACCCTTTCCATCTGTCATATGTATAAGCATCTGCGTATCCATCTTATACCGGGCAGCAGTTTCTACCACTTTTTCCCATCCATCCGGGCGCTGCCATCCGGTGCTGCTTTTTGTCAGAAGTTTACCCTTTTCATCCATGCTATACCAGCCCAGAGCCAGGTCACTTACTACCCCGGTATTCCCCTGCTCACTTTCAGGATAGGCTTTTTCGAAGAGATCAGTCCAACTGCTGGTCATTTTATCACCCAGAGCATAAAAAGCAGTGACCTTCATTACTTGGGGCGGCGAAGTGATTTTCACTGTGCTGCTATCAGCTATCCATTCCACTTTACAGCCGAATACTTCACTGAAAAAACGGGCCGGGATCTGTGTTCTCCCATTAATAAGCAAAGGTGCTGCATCCATGGTTACCCTAGACTTATTTATCCAGGCATACTGGCTATCAAGTGGCATTCTCACTGAAATATCCCCATTATCAGCAATTACACAACGGTCAAGTTCATCCCAGCTAACTTCTACATTTAAAGCCTCAGCTATTCTGCGAAAAGGTACCAGTGTACGTCCGTTTTCAATTTGCGGTTCTACATCAAAACCCAGTTGAATACCATCCATTAATACTTTAATCTCCTGTGTTTGCTCTGCTCCTTGACTGGCAAATACCG
>JAYEHK010000174.1:26530-29925 GCA_034659475.1 Bacillota bacterium
ACGCTTCATTTGTTTTCCCCTCAACCTTTCGAAGACATGGGGCGGTTCTTTTACCTCACTCCACCATACCCAAAATTTATACTCATATCCAAGTATTTCTCTGAAAATTATTACGATTTTCCAAACCAAAACTTTCATTTGATAAATTAATTCCCCTGCGGAAAGTCATATTAGTGAGTTTGAATGTATAAATATTCTTCCAGCAGTCTCCGCATGGGGTAACACTAACTGCTCGACGAACGGAAAAAGGGGTACAGGGCAAATTCACGTCCATGTTCAACTGCCCTCTCGCCCCGTCCATGGGGCTCGCCCCCTTTTTCCGTTCGTCTTCGCAGAGTGTTACAACCTTAATCGCGAACATCGTGAGCATCAGTGGTGCTCTTGAGTGCTCCCATGCTGCGCCAACGCTTCCAGAATATTTATACATTCAAACAGGAGACTTTTAGGGTTTTTACAGTGGAATCATACTTAATTTTTATAGCCGAATGATATATAATAATGATTATCAATTTCATTATTGCGTATGAACTAACCTGATATATTCAAATGCTGTAATAAAATTTATTTAATAAAATCTGATTAGGAGTGGGATTAATTATGAAAAAGGACCGTCGTTTTACTATGAAACAGAGCATAAATATTTTTGTACTAATACCTGTAATCATTGCTTTTGTTTCGATGAACATTGTAAGTTTTTATGTGTCAAAAAGTAATCTCGAAGAGCAAATTAATGAGAAAATGCACTATGCTACTGCAGAGAGTGCAGATGAATTAGCTTCCTGGTTCGTGGAAAAGGAAATACGATTAAACGATCTGGTTGAAAATCAAGATCTAGCCAATGCAATACAAAAACTACCTGACAATAATAGTCATGAGATAATATCTTCATATTTGAGCTCCACCCTTGCTATATTGGCAGAGACTAATGATGTATACCTGGGTTTACCTGACGGAAGTATCATTTGCGGGAATCATTGGCAGCCACCTGAAGATTATGACTGTACTGATCAGGAATGGTACAAACTAGCTCTCCAGGGAAATGAATTTAATTATTCAGATGTTTACATAGATAATGACAGTAAAGAGCCGGTAGTTACCGTTTCTCATTCCTTAGTTAAGGATAATAAACTGGTCGGCGTTTTAGCCATGGACGTTAAAACAAACATCCTACAGGAAATGGCTAAAGACATAGGAATTGGCGAATCGGGATATGCCATCCTTATTGACCAGGGCGGGCATTATATCTATCATCCCAGCCTGGATTCCAATGAAAGTCTATTAACTATGGACAAGGGAACTTACGAAGATATTGGCCGTTCTTTTTTGAGTGGAAAGCCTGTTTTTGAAAAAATGGATTGGAGAGGCCATACCAGATTTCTTTCATCTACCCCTGTATTCACTACTGGCTGGGCATTAATACTTAGTATGCCGGTTAGTGAAGCATTTGCTCCAATTAAAACCCTGGGTATAAAGCTTATAATCACTGACCTTATATTTTTAATACTTATCTGTTTCTTACTCTATATTTTTACCCGTGTTATTCTAAAACCTGTTCGTAACCTCGAAGAAGAAGTGTCCCGAATTGCCAGTGGAGAGCTTACTATTGCAGACAGTGAAGATTTTCTAGATGATGAACTGGGTAGATTGCAGAAAGGTTTCCAGACTATGACCAATAGCATTAGAAATATTGTTTTAAATATTACCGATTCAGCCGGGCAACTAAGTGCCTATTCTCAAGAGGTAACAGCTAATACTGAACAATCTTCGCAGGCTATAGAACACATTGCTTCTATAGTTACAGAAGCTGCTATGGCTTCAGAAGAACAAATGACTTCAGTAGAAAAAATTACCAACATAGTAAATGAGCTGGATGAAAACATACAAAATAGAATGACCAAACTTGAAAATATATCTTTAGTAGCCCAGACTACCGCTAACCAATCTGTCTCCGGTATTAATAGTGTTGCTAAAACTATGACTCAGATGGAAGCTATAGAGAAAACCTCTAACTTCGTTTCCAGTTATACCGGAGAATTACATCAAAGCTCACAGGAAATAAGTAATATTGTGGGTTTAATAGATGATATCGCACGGCAAACAAATCTGCTTGCTCTCAATGCAGCTATTGAAGCCGCCAGAGCTGGTGAACATGGACATGGATTTGCTGTTGTTGCTGAGGAAGTAAGAAAACTGGCTGAAGAAACGCAACGTTCTCTTGAACAGATAAGTTCTTTAATTGATCGAAATCTCCAAAATGCAAACGACCTGGTTAATGCTATTCAGGAGGGTTCCGCAGCAATAGATGAAGGAATAGAGGATGTTAAAGAAACTGAAGCAAGTTTTAATGGAATTGTCGGACTGGTAGAAGAACTATCCCAGCATATTATAGATATAAGTGAATCAGGTAAAGCTGTGGGCCAAAGCAGCCATCATATCGTTAAAGAAATTAAAGTTATTAACAACATAAGTCAGAAAACATCTTCAGAAGCGCAAGGTGTTTCTGCATTAGTTGAAGAAGAAACCGCAGCAATGCAGGAAATCAGCTCATCAAGTAATGAACTGGCAAGAATGGCGCAGGAATTGCAAAAACTAATATCGGTTTTTAAACTATAATACAGTCTACTTCCACGCCCCAGCCTTAAAAATAATTGCAGCCGGAGGAGATGCTCACAATTACCAACTGTGGATATTTTTCACACGAGGGACGGGTTGTTATCAACCACGTCCCTCTGTCATATTAACAGTATCAAGGAAATATTCCTGCATAGGCAGAAGCCAATTCCTTTAGTATTTGACGTGTTAGTTGACGGCTTCTTGATTTTTTTATTGAAAAAATAGGTTTATTGCAATAAACTAAAATCAAGGTCTATTTAAATAAACTTTTAATGGAGGGTAGTACTTATGGAGCAATACAAATTATTTGATGCGGAATACAAATTCGTAAGCATTATCTGGGCAAACGAACCCGTGAATTCAACAGAGCTTGTACGACTTTGCCTTGAAAAATTAGGGTGGAAAAAATCCACTACATACACAGTACTTAGAAAACTTTGCCAGCGAGGTATTTTAAGAAACACTGATGCGATTGTAACCTCCCTTATAAAACAAGAAGATGTACAGAAATATGAGAGTGAAGTTTTGATCGAAAAAGCCTTTAATGGTTCGCTTCCACAGTTTTTGACCGCTTTTTTGGGCGAGAAAAAGTTAACGTCAAAAGAGTCAGAGGAACTCAGGCGTATCATTGAGGAGGCAAGCAAATGAACGCATTACAAGAAATATTCATAACCGTTCTAAATATGAGCATAACCGCATCCTATGTCGTCCTAGCTGTTATACTTATTCGCCTACTCTTAAAAAAAGCACCTAAAATTTTTTCATATGCTTTATGGTCAGCG
>JAYEHK010000175.1:0-8132 GCA_034659475.1 Bacillota bacterium
GCGTCAGGGTTTCCCCCATTGCGCAATATTCCCCACTGCTGCCTCCCGTAGGAGTCTGGGCCGTGTCTCAGTCCCAGTGTGGCCGTTCACCCTCTCAGGCCGGCTACTGATCGTTGCCTTGGTAAGCCTTTACCTCACCAACTAGCTAATCAGACGCGGACTCATCCATAAGCGAAAGCATATTCAGAGGCCTCCTTTACTAACCAGAACCATCATTCCGGCCAGCTTATGCGGTATTAGCAGCCGTTTCCAGCTGTTATTCCCCACTTATGGGCAGATTATCCACGCGTTACTCACCCGTCCGCCACTAAGATATCTAAATCGGTAAACCTCAATAAATATCTTCGTTCGACTTGCATGTGTTAGGCACGCCGCCAGCGTTCGTCCTGAGCCAGGATCAAACTCTCCAATAAAATCTATATCTCAGTTATTACTCAGGGACATTCCTCGCTAGAGGTGTGTCCCTTTCTAGCATAACTCAAGTTTTCATTTTATCGCCGTTTGATCGGCTTAAAATAAACTCATTTGTTCGCTGGACCGTTTGTTTGTTTACTTACGTAAACTCCAAACTTTTTTCGCACTTTTCGTTCTCTTTGTTCTGTTTTATCAAGAGCTTTGCTCGCTTGACTTCCGTCTCGCGGCAAGAAATATAATATCATCTGATACGCATTATGTCAAGAAAAACTCTGTTTTTTATTTGTTTTTTATAACTTTTAACTAATCAATGCTCTTTTCCAACATATGAAACAGTATTTGGGCTCATGTTTTCAGCAATAAGGCCCTGCATTTGCAGGGCCTTATTATCTCATCTTTATATTATACTGCTTTTTGCTTTTTCTTTCTTATAATAGAGATCGCACAATCTGGACAAACCATCTGGCATATTCCGCAGGCGATACAACTGTCTTCATCTTTAGGCTTCACCGTTGGGGTTCCATAGACGCCTAGCTGTTCGGACCAAACTAATACCTGGTTGGGGCATTTTTCTTTACACAGTCCACAACCTTTGCAGTAGTTCGGAAAGATGTGAAAAGTGGCCTTATCCAACTCAAATGTGATAGCTTCTGTTTTATTCATTGAGTGCCCCTCCTTCCTTTAAGGATTTCTCTGCCAGGTTTTTCCCGATTTCAAGGGCCTTATAATTCAAGTCTCTCAAAGCCGGATTTTTTTCGAATTTGGCTGCCAGTTTATGATCCAGGGCACTTTTCGCTGCTTCAAAACTGACTACATTGGTTAGACCAATAACTGCTCCCATTATAATGATATTAAACACTCGGGGATGCAACTCATTATTAGCGATATCTAACGCTGGTATACCTATGATCTGTTTGGCTTCAGAAGGTAGTTCTTCAGGACTTATCTTGATGCCTGAATCATAGACATATAGCGTTTTTTGGTCGGAGTAATCTACTGTTCGGGGGATGGCTCTGTCGCTTAGGGCAATGACTACATCTGCTTTGTTAAATTTGGGTGCACCAATTCTTTCATCGCTGAATTGGATGAAAGCAATGGAAACACCACCACGCTGTTCTAATCCAAAATTCGGAATATACAGGGCCTGTTTATCGGAATTATAGGCTGCTTCTGCCAGTATTTCTGCAATGGACTGGACTCCCTGCCCACCTTCTCCTGCAAGGGCTATCCTTAAGAGTGCCATTTAGTTATCCCCCTTTCCAAAGGGATTTTTAAATTCTCCTACAGGATATTGTTTTTCCATTTCATCTTCTAAAAATGCCCATGTCTGCTGTGCATTGGTCTTCCAGTTAGTGGGGCAGGTGGATAGTACTTCTACAAAGGAGAATCCATTGCCCTGTATTTGATTGGTCAGTGCATTTTTGAGATATTTTTTCAATTGCTTGTATTTTGATACCGTTGCTCTGGCAACATAGGCGTTGTCTGATGCAACGGCTGCTACAAATTCTGGCCCCATGGTGGGATAACCGGTTTGCTCAGGATCTCTTCCGTACGGACTGGTTTCAGTCTTTTGTCCGGGAAGTGTCGTCGGTGACATCTGACCTCCGGTCATACCATAGTTGGTATTGTTGCAAAGGATTACAGTTATTTTTTCATTTCTTACGGCGGAGTTTAACAGATGCTGTGAACCGATGGAATAGCCGCCTCCGTCTCCCATATATCCGACGCAGATGAGTTCTGGTCGAGCTCTTTTTATGCCAACCATAACGGGATTGGTTCTCCCATGATGGGTTTGTGTGCTGTCACAGGCAAAGAAGTTCCATGCTAGTAATGAACACCCGATGTCACAACCGAAAATGGTTTGGTCTTGTATTCCTAAATCGTCTATGGCTTCTCCAAGGGCCTTCAATATGATTCCGTGTCCGCATCCAGGACAGAATTTATGTGGCTTGGAGGGAAGATACCATGATTTTGGTATTGCTGGTGTTGCTGTTGTCATTTGTTTTACCCCCTTCCTTAAAGAATACTCTTCACTTTAGTGATAATGTCATGGTCAATAATTCCTACACCAGGCATATATAAATGTTCGACTTGGATGGTTTCTCCGTAGATTTCTTGTTTGGTCAACCGTTCGAACTGTCCGTATGCTGATTCGGCAATGAGCAGCTTTTTCGCGCCGCTCTTCTGAATGGCTTCGCGTAACTGTTTGGCCGGATAAGGTCTCAGGGTAATGGGTCTGAAATACCCTGCTTTGATTCCCTGTGTGCGAAGTGCTTTCACTGCATCATCAGCCGCTCTGGACACTATGCCATGAGTAAGGATGATGATATCTGCATCTTCGCAATTTTTCTCTTCGTATTCTTCAATCTCTGGTGAAATGGATTCATATTCAGCAGATACTTTCATGACAACTTCATATAATTCCTCTTCCAGACTGTAAATGTTACATAAATGCGAGGGTTCTCTATCTACTCCAATTTCTCCACCTAATCCGATTAAAGGATAAGGTTTAACCATTTCTATGCCTCGGTCTTCTGGATTATAGAGTTCGAGCGGTTCTCTCATCTTGGCCTGGTAGCCATCGCCCAGAACAAAGACTGGGAATCGATATTTCCACGCTGTGTTAAAGGCTTTAATGGTGTAATCATAAATTTCCTGATGGGTTGCTGTGGAGTATACAATCCTATGTCCTTCGCCATTGCCTCCAAAGGTGGTAAGGGTTACTTCCTGTTGGGAATAAACAACGGTACCGGAGGATGGTCCTCCTCGCTGTTGAATAACGGCTACCGTCGGGAGTCTCATTGCTTCTGCCATACCAAAGGGTTCCTGCATCAATACATTTCCTGGTCCTGCCGTTGCTGTAAAGGCTTTCTTGCCAGCCTGCACCGCTCCGCAGGTGGTAAATCCAGCAGATAATTCGTCTTCTGTCTGCAAAAAACTACGATCGTATTTGGGAGCCAGACGAGTCCAGTAGTGCATAACTTCATTCTGCGGGGTGATGGGATACCCGAACATGATCTCTGCATCGGCTGCAAGACACGCCCAAGCGACTGTTTCATTACCGGTAAGAAATGATTTCTTGGGTTGCTCTGTTATTCTTGCCATTGCTTTAAGGCACCTCCTGTTCAATCTCTATTTTTTTATTACCACATTGCACCGGGCATATATTTTTTAATATATTTTACCGGTACAGAAACGGAAATCTGATTCATCTCTTCCCACAGGTCTTCGTCTACAGCCATGTATACAATGGGAAGATTGAGTTCTTCGCCAACCTCCTTCGTTATGTTCAAACCCTGAAGAACAACCTCGGTTACTGTTTCGTTCCCCAAATGAGTATTGGCAACCAATCCATCGACCCGCCCCAGTGAAAGAATATACTCTTTTGTTCTTTCATGGGAATTTGTCATGGGTCTGCTCTGATTAATTACCGCTAATACTTTTAATTCAGGACATTCATCAATTCCCTCAACCAAATTTAATGTAGCAGCCCCATAAACGCCATAACCAATATCTAAAATAACATCGCCTTCATGTCTGAGTGCCCATCTGGCCCTGGGATTTAACATCGCGCCAGTCTCCCCCAGACCAAAAGCGTCCTCATGGGAAAAACTGATTACGTTTAACCCCTGCTCTTCGAGAATTTTTTTAATTGGTCGAAGTGTATAAAAAGGTTCAACGGTATCTAAATCAACCAACGTCACCCGTCTCCCCTGTTTATTCAGTTCGAGCGCTCGGTTAATGGCCATTTCGCTTTTTCCACTGGCATATTCTCCTATATAAGCTTCTACTACTCTTGCTGTGTTTTCAATCGTTAATTTAGCCACCCCCTAGGATATTTGCTTCAATAAACCCTAAATAATACGGTGTTAATGGAAAAGGATTTAACTAAGTATAGAATAGTTGCTAATTATGCGTCAATATTAATCTTAAAAACTACAAATATTACTCACATTTACATTTAATAATTCTCCTATAGTTTTTGCCTTATATAAAATGCATATGCCGCAGTCTTTTTACAATATTTGTGATGGAACTTTCTCTTCTTGGCATTACATTTTGTATTTTAATTGTTTAAGTGGGTTTTTTGGTAAGTTTTTTAAGAACGATATAAATTTAATTTTGATTCATCAGAGTCTTCTGCTTAGGATTGTAACAATGTGTTATTGATAGAATTGATTGTTTTTTTCAAAAAAAAATAGGCCTCCTAGATTGCGGCCCATTTGCACGCTTTTTTAAACTTAACGTAATAGTAATTGGAAACAAATTAGAAGCAATATTCCGGGTACCCCCATAAACCCAGTAATTAGAACCGTAATAATGTTAACAGGCAAACTGAAATCGAAAAAGGTCCCCAGATAATTAAAAGCAAGCAGCAGAACAAACCCAATTCCTGAATTCAAGAGAATTTTCCATAGTAGTTTAATCGGCTTCATCATAATCTGTGCAACGATAAACAAAATGACCAGTAAAAACAAGGCCGCCATGATTACGTTTACGGTTTCCATTTACAATCACCCCTTTGATCAGCCCTTATTGGTTATGTGTTTTCTAGTGTCCCAGGATCTTCTATCCTTTGCTGTTCTTTCACCCTTCTGAGTAAATAATCGTATCTTTTTTCAGCAGCTTGAATGGTCAGACTCGCATACTCAATCATTTCATCATCTTCTACCCTTGATAATAAGTTATATGCCTCGGCCAGCTCTTCTCCTGCCTTTTGGAGAAGGCTTTCATCCGAGTACTCTGAACGCATACTTGGCTTCTCTTCAAAACACCAACATTGATAAAAGTTCCTCCAATATTTTACCCAATTGCTCATGGCTTCTCCTCCTGAACAAACTCCCATCTTTATCCATAAAAGTTTATGCAGGAAAAAGGTTATTGATGCTACATTTCTTTTCTTCCTTCAAGCGCCCGCCTGAGCGTAATCTCATCTGCGAACTCAATGTCTCCGCCTACCGGTAAACCATGGGCCAATCGGGTTACTTTTACATGCTGCTTTTCGGCCGTTGACAACAGATAACGAGACATGACTTCTCCGTCAACTGTAGGATTAAGGGCAAGAATAACTTCCTTAACCTGTCCTCCCTGAAGTGCATGAACAAAAGGGGTAAGATTCAGTTCATCAAGATCATTTTCATCCAACAGATTAAAGGACCGGTTCAACACATAATACCTTCCCTGATAACCAGTTCTTTCAATAGATAAGATATCGCTCGCTTCTTCCACCACGCATAACAGTTCACTATCTCTCTTATCATCTCGACAGATTGAACAGGGGGTGATGTCGGTTAAATTACCACAAACAGGGCATGGAAACACCTTCTCCTTGGCATCCAGAATTGACTGCGCCAACTGTGATGCATCTTGCGATGGCATTTTCAATATATATAACGCCAGTCTCTGGGCAGTTTTGGGGCCAATGGTTGGCAATTTAAGCAATTGATCAATTAAATTCTCTAACGGTCTAGCTAATCTCATTAAATTTACTCCTTCATTAGAAAATAGACGCAGTATGTTTGGGCGAGGGGTCGCTCGTACACACACTACGTCTATCAAAGCTTCGGTGATTATAGTCCAGGGATATTAAGACCTCCAGTGATTTTGGCCATTTCATTGGATACCATTTCCTGTGATTGTCTGACGCCATCATTAACAGCTGCCAAAATGAGATCCTGCAGCATTTCAATGTCCTCGGGATCAACCACTTCCGGTTTGATCTTTATATCGACTAATTCCTGTTTACCGCTCACGATAACAGTGATAGCTCCTCCGCCTGCTGTTGTTTCAATGGTCTTTTCCTCTAACTCTGCCTGCATTTTTGCAATCTGATCCTGCATTTTTTTTGCTTGCTTCATCATCTGATTCATCTGCCCGCCACCCTGGTTAAATTTCATGTTTGTTTACCTCCTTTAATGTAAGGGGGATTGTCCCCTAGTATCCATGATGTGTTGATTATGCTTCCAATCTTAATCCTTAATTTGAACAATGTCCTCTCCAAAATACTCTATCGCTTTTTTTACTACAATATCATTATACTGGGAATCATCCAAGAACATAAACTCAATTTCCATCTCACGATTAAAAATTCCTTTAATGACCTCGGAAAGGATGTCTCGATTCCCCTTTTCTTCCATTCTTTCTTTATGAAAACGATACCCTTTGGTGTAAGCAATATACATCGTATTCCCACGGGTTCCCAGCAGTTTGCCCTGTGAAAGGAGTGCGTGGGTTGGAATCTTCTGCTCCTTTACCCCTGCTAAAATACGTTTCCACAAGATTTCCCGGGCATCATTTCGTCCCGTTTTTTCTACTTTGGTCCCCGAAGGCGCCTCCGTTTTAACACGCGGTGCTTCCTTTTGTTTTGCTTCTACTGCAAAAACCCCGGAGACTTCCAGAAAACCTACCTCCAGTAAAAATCGTTGTCCCTCGCTGAAACGAAGCTTATCGCTCGTCTCCATCATGATAGATAACGCTTCCATTATGCGCGTTTTATCAACCTTTTTAGACTGGTCTTTTAAATACCCTTTGCTCTGGTCTCCCGCCATCAGGAGTTCAGCTTCTTCTCCAACCGTATTGTATAAAAGTAAATCACGCAAATACAGCGCCGTTTCCCTCACTAACTGACTGGCCTCCTTGCCCTGGTGCAGGGCTGAAGACAGCATTTCAATGATGGTCCCGGTATCCCCACTTAAAACGGCTTCCATTAATTGAGCAACAAAGACATCATCGACCAATCCAAGAATGTCTAATACATCTCCCCGGTTAATGGCCCCTTCTTTATAAGCCTGCAATTGGTCCAACATACCCAACGCGTCACGCATTCCTCCATTGGCGCGCTGGGCAATCAAGTCAATCGCATCCGGTGTAATATCCAACTGATTTTGTTCTGCTACATCCTGTAACCTGGCATGAATCTGCATAAGGGTTAGTCGTTTAAATCCATACCTCTGACATCGGGATAAGATAGTACTGGGGATGCGCTGTGGTTCTGTTGTCGCCAGTATAAAAACAACCGATTCCGGTGGCTCTTCCAACGTTTTCAGAAGCGCATTAAATGCCTCTGTCGTTAACATATGTACTTCATCAATAATGTACACTTTTTTCTTGCCCTGTGCTGGCAAAACACGAACTTTTTCCCTTAAATCCCGAATTTCATCAATGCCCCGATTCGAAGCTGCGTCAATCTCGATAACATCCATAAAATTACCATGATTGATATCCTGACAGGATGAACATTCGTTGCAGGGTTCTCCGTTCTTTGGATTTTGACAATTCACTGATTTGGCCAGGATCTTCGCAATACTCGTTTTACCGGTTCCGCGAGGTCCAGAGAACAGATAGGCATGGCTGAGCCGCTGTTCCCGAACAGCGTTTCTCAGTGCTGCCACCGTTTGTTCCTGTCCCACCACTTCTCCAAAAGTCTGCGGTCTCCATACCCGGTACAATGCCATATAACTCATATCTTCTGCCCCCCTGCTGCGAGCCCGTTGATTATCTTTCTATCTATCATCTTTCTCTAGCTATCCATTTATTCCTTCTTCAGGCTCCAAGTTTCACAGTGTACAGATTATGCGACGTAAAGTTGGTTAGTTGGTTAGTTGGTTAGTTGGTTAGTTGGAAAACTGAATAGGGTGTAGAATGGGACAAGCGGTGTCTGACCCCAACAATATTGGAACTCTGCGTATCTAGATAATTGGGTGGTAACGCTGCATGAA
>JAYEHK010000176.1:0-8123 GCA_034659475.1 Bacillota bacterium
AAGGTAACAGAACAGGGAAGTAAACATTCCTCCCTGTTTTTTATCGTTTCATGCAAGTCAACTTTAAGAACCGTCCCCAATGTTGACTTTATTCGGCATAGAGGGATATGTTGTAGGTACCGGGGGTATTGAAGGTTACTGTAAAGTTTTGGTTAGTGGTGGATCCGGCTGTCATCGCTCCCAGTGCTGTGGTTCCTGTGACGGTAATTCCGTCGGCAATGGGGTTGGCTTCCGTATCGGTCCATTGCAAGACAAGTGTTGCGTTTTCGACGTCTACGGCATAGTCATTCACACTGACGGAGATGGTAAAGGCGGTTGACTGATTGATTACAGCGTTGATCTGGCTACCAGGGGTTACCTTGTCATCGTCGGGGAGATCCCAACTGATAGTAACGGGGATGAGGGCTTCGTCTTCCAGCCAAATGTCATCGTTGTGACGGGCATACCAGGATTGGCTTGCTTCGGTTTTAAGGATAATGACATCGGCACCCTGTGGTGGAGCAATGGAATTGGTGATGTTGTTTCTGGTATAAATTGCTTTGCCAGCTGTGGCCGCTGTAGCGAGGGTGTCAATGACGGTATCGGTATAGATTTTGACACCTTGTTTAACAGCGATCCCGTAATTGTTGTTGGACAGGGTGTTCTTTTCCGCTTCGTTTGTACCGCCAAGGATTGCTTTGCCGCCCTCAATGTAAATGCCTGCGGAATCAACTTGTCCGTTATTGCCATTGAAACCTGTAAAGGTATTGCCTTGCAATGTCGATACCACATTAGTCGCTTGTGTATAGGCATAGGATAATACAGCTCCTGCTCCGTTTGTAAATGTACATCCGGAAATCTGAACGCTGGTATTGGGTGGGGCGAGTGCAGCACCCGGATTCTTGTACGCATAAATGATGTGCTGTGCGGTAATGTTTGCAAATACCGCGTTTTGAATCGTGATATTGCCAATCCCTAAAGCGATGGCTTGATTATTGGCAAAATTTGCTCCTGGAACTGCACTGACGGTATGTTTCTGCCCGTAGATGGTGTACGTCTTATTGACCGTCTCATTGATTAATTGCTGCGAAAGGACAATATCGCCGGACAGATAAATATCGGTTATATGTTCATCAATCAAAGCTGCCTGCAAAGCCGCCTCGTTGTCGACCGTCGCCTGCGTTTGAAATGTAACTGTAAAGGTTGCTGTCAGGGTATTGGAAATAGGTTCTGCTGACACGAAAGCCGTCACGCTAAATAACAACAAAAGCGTTATCAATAGGGTGCTTACCCCTTTTTGCAGATGTGACATTTTTTTACCTCCTTTTTGTTTTTTGGTCTTAATTAGAAAATAGACGTTGAAATAGACACGGAGACAGGGGGACGTTTCATTTTGTCTCACTCATTAAGTTTATGATTCTACTTTGAATTCTCCCCGGAGAACATTAGACACACCGGTTAGTATTCGCTGGTTTTCGAACCACTCCTTGCTTTGTAAAAGGGCTAGAACTGCCTGATCTATGGTGTCTTGTTGGTTTGCTTGCTGATTGATTGCATTCGCCTCCTCCAATGCATCTTTCAAGCCTTGTACAGCAGACGGCGGATACTGGCCTATTGCGTTCCCCTGTTCTGCTTGACTTAAACTGCTCTGGGCACTTTGGATGGTTTGGATGAGTTGAGCCCGATTGACTGCATGCCTGTGACTGCTGCTGTGGTGATCATGATTGTTTGCAGGTTGTGCTTCAAGCTGTCCCGCAGGCAGCACGGCCATGGCCGGAGCCGTTTTCCCTTCCCTTTTTACTTTTTTGGCCAGCACCACCGACACTTCTGCACGGGTGATGACCTGGCCGGGACGGAATGTCCCATCATTGTAACCATTCAGATACCCATCTGCGATCAACGCAGCAATGGATGCCCTGCTCCAATCGGGGATCGTTTCATCCGAAAGCAGGACGCTCATGTCAGCATTACTCAGATCAACCTCAAATAAGCGTGCCAGGATTACAGCTGTTTCCTGCCGGTTTATCATGGCGTGTGGCCGCAAACTTCCGTCTTCGTACCCCTTTATATATCCAGCCTGCACCGCCAGAGCAAGATCCCGGGCATACCATACTTCAGGATCGATACCGTAATCTTCGGGGTTAATGGTATCCGGCGGGACTAAATCAAAACAACGGTTTACCTGGCTTACGAATTCGGCCCGTGTCAATCCCTGTTCAGGTCTGTAGGATCGGTCCGGATATCCTTGGCTAACGCCCTGTTCCATTAGAAGAAGAATTTCTTCCCGTGCCCAGTGATCCTGCAAATCCGTAAATTCCGAAACTTCTGCCGCCTGAACAGGGCAAACCCATAACAGTAACAACAGCATCACTAGGCGTGCTCTGCACACGATATAATCATCCCCTTCCCAGCCACCATTGGATGACACAGGATGACACAGGGGGACGGTCTTGGTGTGTCATTTTATCATTATTGTTAATTTGGCTAAATAGAATGTCTAACAAAATGACACACCAAGACCGTCCCCCTGTGTCATCGGTTAAGTTGCTTGCACATCATGAATCGTCTACAAGCTTGATCTGCAAAGAGTAGGAACCTGATCGGTTAAATTGCAGGGGGATCGTATACTGCATGGAAATATCTGTAATGGTTAGAGGCGAGGTTTGATACTGGGTTCCATTCAGAGGGGTACCATTAACTCGAATGTCTGTGGATTGCAGCCCTCCTTCTCGTGTCCATTGGAAAATTATAACCACGTTTTCTTGATTGGGAGCGCGGTCAATGGTTCGGGCAAGCAGTTTGAGATCAATCGTTTCTCCTGCCTGGATGTTTTGCAGGTCAAAGTGCTGGTCCTCGGTGGTCCCATTGGCCCAGCTTAGTAAGACAGATTTCACGAGATGATCGTAATCACCGTCCTGATCAGCGTCAACAGTATCCTGTGCCCATGGGCAATAACACACCGTGTCCGAGACACAGTTAGGATGATTTGTGGGTGGGGGCGCATCTCCTCCCCAGTAATTGCCTGTAGCATCAATAATGTCATTGGTTTCGATGGCGGTATTGTTTTGTTCGATCTTGTTTCCATAAATGGTAATATGATGGTCCGGGGTATTTTGAAGATCAATATTGAATCCGGTGAGATTGTTGTCTATTTGATTATGATCTTCGATGTTTATCACAATAGGTTGTCCACAATTATCTATGATCCATATGCCAGCAGATCTTTTGGGTTCCACGATTCCCTGGCAGTATTGTATGCAGTTTCCACAAAGGGTGACCTCTGATCCGCCTCCGATTTTGAAGCCATAATCAAGTTTCTCTCCTATTCCCTTACCTCTGTAGGCGTTGCTCTCCAACACGCATCCGCTAGCTCTGTCAATGTAAATTCCTAGCTCACCAATATTGCAAAACTGGCAATGCTTCACGATTGATTGATCCCCGTGCAGTGTAATTGCGCGGCCTTTTCCGAGCTTGTACACGATGTTTTGAAACGCACAGTTCTCTATCGTCAGGCTTCCGTCTGCATAAATGACTCTGTCTATTTTCGTGCCCTTTCCATCAAAAATGAGTCCGGTCATTTGTACTGAATGATCCGCCTCGACATAGATCCAGTTGCGGTTCGTACCTGTATCGTTGATAGGTACAATCGTTACAGAGCTGTCTTCTGCCGCACTCAAGCTTATACTTTTGTCAAGATTAATCTGCGGAAGCGGATAATTCCCGGCAGATATTTGTATTTTATCACCGTCTGCCGCTGCTTCGATAGCTTCTTCAATGGTTGCATATCCACCGTCTCCTACCAGGAGATACTGTTCCTCACCTTCGGCTGGAACACTCATCAGGATCAATAGTATTCCTGTAAAAATAACCAGGGTAACTGCCTTCCAAGCAGATTTTTTTGCAATCAAGATATATTGATTCCTCCCCTTCAGAACCAGCTTATTTATTTTTTTCGCTTTATCTCTATATATTTCTTTTATTGTATTATTTTTACTATATTTCTACATGTAAGTGAATTTCTCCTTTTTGTTTTCACAAAAAATCATCCAAGTCAACATTGGGGACGGTTCTTGAAGTTGACTTGCAATATATATGATTTCAAAAGTATAACAATAAAAGCAGGAAAAAACGTTCTTAACTGCTTTTTTTGTTGTATACAAGTCAACTTTAAGAACCGTCCCCAATGTTGACTTGTTAAAAAAGGTTCATAATATAGATTTCGCGAGTATAATGAAATATCGGGGAGGCGATAGATAGTGAATATTTTGAATGAACGTTTACGATTTCCGTTTGAGGATAAGGATTGGATCTTAAAATTGTTGCTGGGCAGTTTAATTTGCATTGTGCCTGTATTAAATATTCTTGCACTGGGGTACTTTTTCAAATGTGCTGAAAGCGGGACACGGGGACATATGTTTTTGCCGGATTGGAAGAATTGGGGAGAACTTTTGCAGGATGGATTAGCGGTGTTATTAGTGTTGCTCTTTTACACATCAATCCCTCTGATGGCAGGATTTTTGATCAGCTTGATCCCAATCGTGGGGTACGTTCTATCTGCTATTCTATTGATTATCATCGGCACGATTATTCCTATGGGCGTCGCGGCCTACGCAGTTCGCAGGGATTTGCGAGATGCTTTTAACCTGCCGGAGTTGTGGTATCTGCTATGCCGGGTCATCAATGAATATATGCCCGCCTATTTTGGGGCACTTGTGATGATCGTTGTGGGACTTTCTTTACTGTTTGCCCTCCCATTCCTAGGGATCATCGGGGGTGCGCTAATTTTCTACACAGGTGTGGTTTTTTCAAATTATATCGGCATGCTCTATAACTACGCAACCTTAAGATAGGGAGATGACACAGGGGGACGGTCTTGGTGTGTCATTTTGTTGTTTCTATTCATCAAGTGTAAAAGGATATTTACCAAAATGACACACCAAGACCGTCCCCCTGTGTCACTAAAAACGTCCCGGGTCAACTTGTGGAAATAGAAAAAGCAGGTTTATCCCTGCTTTATAGCTCTAAATGGTCGGGGTGACAGGATTTGAACCTGCGACCTTCTATTCCCGAAACAGACGCGATACCAAGCTTCGCCACACCCCGATGTGCGTTAATATTTTAGCATGCCTGCCGCAAAAACACAAATAGTTTTTTGATATGACAGATCACAAAAGGGAGTTGCGATGACACAGGGGGACGGTCTTGGTGTGTCACTAAAAACGTCCCCGCGAGTCCCTTATTTTAGGTAATTGCCCAGGTCATTGGTGACTCTATGCTGGCGTTGGATGTCCTGAACCTGGGGTGCCCAGTTCTGGATACGTTCGCGGACGTGACTGTCACTGGACTGATCCACTATCAGGACCTGATCTTCTCCGAGCTGAACGCCAATGTTATAACATCCCTGTTCTATATCGGAACCGATTAGTAATCCTTCATAATGTTCTTTCGCATAATCTCCGCTTTGCATAAACTGCTGTTTGTTCATGATCTGACCTTTTTTATCTGCCATAATAATACCTCCTTCATCGTTTGCAATACTTTTTGCGTTAATGCCCTGTAGCTATTTTTGGCTATTATGAATGCAAATATGTATTTGCGTACGACAAAAGGGGGGGAATTGTTTTTTTGTTTTGAACGTAAAAGAACCTTCTCGGTGCGTCAGAATATTTCTCTTACCAGATCATCTTTGCTAACATTTAAATAATTGGCAACATCCGTTAATATAGCACTAAGCGTACCTATTCGTAACGGACTATGATCAGGGATTGTAACGTGGTGTTCTTTACCACATTGATTTGATGTCAATCGCATATGACTACCTGTCTGCCTTGTTATTTTATAATCATATCTTTCCAAAAGTGTGGCCAGCGCTTTTCCGTCAATATCACTCGGTATCCTCACATCGCAACAACTTCTTCTTTAATGAAATGCAATCGAACCAAACGTGGTAAATGCTCCTCCTCAAAATGGCATCTTACTGCTTTCTTTATTTCCTCTCTAATGCCATCCAATGTTTCACTTTCGGTAAATATTGAATGACCTAAAGCCCTTGCAATATATCCACCCTCTGGAGCTTCTTCAACCAGGAATATCAATTCCTTTTCCATTGGTTCACCTTCCTTCTGCAACATTATATTAGATTAGATTATACCACTAAAAGTTATTACAAATTCGTGCCGTATAATATGGCTTCTTGCAATTACTTACTAACCACTCATAAAAATATTCGGAGGGGCTGAAGGCTTACGTAACATATGGGGTCTGACCCCAGAATGTATGGAATTGTTGAATAAGTGATGTTTTTTGGGGTTTGGTTAGTTTTTTGATGGCGGCTTCGCGTTTAAGGGCAGCGCTTTTGCTGGGACAGGTTTCTAGATAGATGAGTTCGACGGGACATCGCCCTCGGGTATAACGGCTGGCGATGCCTTGCTGGTGCTGTTGCAGACGTCGTTCAATGTTGACTGTGTATCCGGTGTAGTAGGTATCATCACAACACCGAAGCATATATACGTAGGGCATATGAGAAGTCTCCTTGTTGATTCGGGTGACAAGGGGACGATCCCCTTGTCACCTCTCCCTCAGCCAATTAGTGGCAGAGTGATGGTGACCGTCGTTCCTTTTCCTACTTCGCTTTCAATCGCAAGATCTCCTTTATGGTCCTTTATGAGTTTACAGGAAACAGGAATTCCCAGCCCTGTTCCATTTGTTTTAGTAGTGAAAAATGGTTCCTTTAACCTGCAGAGATATTCAGGGGGAATACCGGGACCATTATCTGTAAATTGCATCCTAACATCATGGCTGTCAATCTGGCTGCTAACCTTGAGAATTCCTCCAGGCTCCATGGCTTCCAGAGCATTGTTACAGATATTTAAAATGATCTGTTTCATCTTATCCGGATCAATGAGAACATCTGTAGAAGGGAAACATTCAAAACTTTTTTCAAGTGTGATCTTGTGATTTTTAATCTGCCCCTGGTTTAATTGCAGACAATGCTCAAGCAGTTCATTAATATCCCATTTTTCGAAATGCAACTCATCGTTGCGTGCAAGGCTAAGGAAATCGCTTAACAGTCGATTGGCTCGACTGAGTTCTTCCATCATTAGTTCATAGTCTTTGAGATCGATGCGATTGTCCAGCGCTAACATCTGTAAATAGGTCGAAACAGTTGTCATTGGATTGCGCAGTTCGTGAGCGATGCTGGCATACATTTCGCCGATCTGGTTAAATTTGCTAATGAGTGCTTTTCTCTCTTCTTCGATTTTTTCGTTCTCCAGACAAGTGGCTTCTGCCCTTTTATATATAAATTCGAAGGCAAATCCGGTTTCTTTAAGAAGATCCATAATCAGTCTCTGGTCGTGAAGACTTGCTTCATTATTCCAGGCTATACGACAAACACCAACAAATCCCGAACATCCAAAAATCGGGATTTCCATGAGAAATTTCAGTTTCTTGCTCAGCAATTTCTCATCCTCGACATAACAACCCTCCGATGTTAACAGTCGAGATTGCACATGAGGATTTGGTGCCATACTGTGAAAAGAGGTATGTTGCAAAGGATAAGTACTGGTTTCCCATACTTCCCCCTCTAAATGATAAAGGTACAAAAAATCTCCGGTTGGCACAGATATTTCAAAAACATAGCGGGGAAATTCCGTACTTAACAGATTCATAAAACCAATATACGGCTCATGGGGTTGACTGTATTCTGTAAGAATATGGAGGGCGTTTGCAAGCAATATTATCTTCCGTTGTAGATAATATTGCTGTCTCTGTTGATCAGATTGTAATAAATCTTCTCGTTTTTCGGATTCCACCCAATGATCAAACTTCGTAGGTAAACTACCGGATGGATACTGCCGAAATGGGTTGGTTTTATCCATTAACATTTCTTTCCCAACTTCCTTTAAGCCTTTACCCTATTCATTCGACTACTTTCGTCAACATGTTTCATTATTATTATAACAAATTGTGTTGGCTGTGTTGTATATTTTTCCACAATAAATTGTCTTTATTTAATATTGATTCCCCTGCTGAAACAGGGTGTTTTCCCTTGATAGAGTAGGTGATTTAAAATTTTTCGTCAATAATTTCCGCATAGATGTTCTTTTTTACTTAAAAATGGCCTGATCAGTCTCCATTATTAC
>JAYEHK010000177.1:0-25947 GCA_034659475.1 Bacillota bacterium
AGATAAAGTTGCTTTCACATTAACGACCGGATACCCTTTCAGAACACCCTCTGTAAGTGCTTGCTTTATGCCTGATTCCACTGCTGGAATATACTCTCTGGGTACCGCACCGCCAACAATTTTGTTTACAAACTCAAACCCGGTTTCACAAGGTTCAAGGTTCAGGGTAATATGAGCAAATTGACCTTTACCACCCGTTTGTTTTACATAACGAGTTTCTTGTTGAGCTGCTTTGGTAATCGTTTCTTTAAACGCAACTTCCGGTTGACCAATATTAATATCAACCCCAAATTCTTTGGACAAACGCTCTGTGATAACCTCCAGATGAAGTTCACCCATCCCTGATAGGATTGTCTGTCCGGTATCATTATTATGCGATATTTTAAACGTCGGATCTTCAGAAGATATTTTCGCCAGTGCCTCTGAAATTTTCCCCTGATCAGTTTGAGTTCTTGGTTCAATGGCAATCTGAATAACCGGTTCAGGAAAATCAATAGACTCCAACAGAATCTGGTTTCCTTCATCACAGATCGTATCCCCGGTACCAACATTTTTTAATCCAATCAACGCAACGATGTCTCCAGCAGAAACCGATTCTATTTCTTCCCGGTGATTGGCATGCATCTTAACCAATCTTCCAATTCTTTCCTTCCTTTGTTTGGAGCTATTATATACGTAAGAACCTGCTTTTAAGTTACCCGAATAAACCCTGGCAAAAGCTAATTTACCAACATGTCTGTCAGTGATAATCTTGAAAACCAATGCAGAAAAATAATCCGTTTGATCTGCTCTAATTTCTACTTCTTCCTCATTATCAAGTGAAGTCGCTTTGGCTGGTTCCACTTCCAGAGGAGACGGCATATAATCAACGATGCCATCTAACAATGTTTGGACGCCGATGTTTCGGTATGAACTTCCACAAATAACGGGAACAATTTCACCTGCTATGGTAGCTTTTCTAATGGTTTCTATAATCATTTCATTTGGAATGTCCTCACCATTGTAATACAAATCAAGCATCGCTTCATTAGTAACAGCCAAGTTTTCAATCATTTCTGAATGCCATTTTTCAGCTTCTTCTATATAATTATCAGGAACAACCGTTTCTTTTACTTCATTTCCCAACTTACCTGCATAGGTTTCATACTGCATAGTAATGAGATTAATAATCCCAGAAAAGCTATCGTCTGTAAAAACAGGAATGGTTAACGGCAATGGATTAGCCCCTAAACGGGTTTTGACTTGCTCAACAACCCTGAAGAAGTCAGCACCAACTGCATCCATTTTGTTAATATAAGCCATTCTCGGAACACTATACTTATCAGCCTGACGCCACACAGTTTCCGATTGCGGTTCCACGCCACCTTTGGCACAAAAAATAACCACTGCACCATCAAGAATACGCAAACTTCTTTCTACCTCAGCAGTAAAGTCCACATGTCCCGGAGTATCAATAATATTGATAGCACAATCCTTCCAAACACACTTAGTAGCCGCAGAAGTTACCGTAATACCGCGTTCCTTTTCCACATCAAGATAATCCATAGTGCTTTCGCCATCATGGGTTTCACCTATTTTATGTGTGAGTCCTGTATAGTACAATACTCTTTCTGTAGTTGTCGTTTTTCCAGCATCAATATGAGCAATAATTCCAATATTTCTTAATCTGTCAAGCATCTTTCTATTTCACTCCTCCTATTTTTGGCAAACAAAAATGAACGGCATCGCTTACAGTATGCCGCAATTCGAGAATCTTCAAACTATTTTCGAAAATTCACTCGAGCCTTAATATTATTAGCTTTCTTCTGTTTTGTCAAATTATCAACAAAGATTCGTCATTCCCCGCCTCCACGTACCTCAACTGGCTTAAATGCATAAATTTTCCTAAGTATGTTTTGTCTTTATATAGACATTTATTTTTATAATTAAGGAAATCAAAACAACATTGATATATTAATATACATTTTTCTTATTATTCATCCAACACTTTCATTATTAAAATCTAAACATACAAATGAAGAATCAGAAGACTTAATGGGGTTTACTACAGCTTTTCGATAACGAGATTGTATAACAAAACATATAAATTTTATGTTATAATAAATCATTGTAAAAAAATAATGATGGAGGTATGAAAATGATGAAAAAACGTGGATTGGTTCTCATTCTTGTCTTGGCCTTTTTAAGCATGGGCTTAGTAGGTTGTGGTTCGGATTCGACTGATACAGGCGATCAACCGGCTGCAGAAACAACATTCATCAATATAGCTACAGGAGGTACTGCCGGTACATACTACCCACTCGGTGGAACCATTGCAGAGATTCTTAACAAAAACATTGATGGCGTAAATGCTACCGCAGAAACCACAGGTGCATCCGTTGCAAACATTAATCTATTGAATGGTGGCAGCGTAAATATGGCATTCGTACAAAACGACGTTTCTTATTACGCCGATAATGGAACTGAATTATTCCAGGATAAAAAGATTGCTGGCCTACAAGCTCTTGCAACACTGTATCCAGAAACCTGTCAGCTGATAACCCTTGAGAAAACCGGTATCAAAACTGTAGCAGACTTTGAAGGAAAGAAAATCGCCGTCGGCGCTGCGGGTAGCGGAGTAGAAGCAAATACTCGCCAAATCTTAGCTGCTAACGGTTTAACTTATGATGACATTAAACCACAGTATCTATCCTTTTCAGAGGCAGCTTCAGGCCTCAAAGATGGCAACATTGATGCAGCCTTTTTAACAGCAGGTTTTCCAACAGCAGCTATTCAGGATATATCCGCACAACACGACGTTGTTCTGATCCCTGTTTCTGACGAAACAGCTGACAAACTGATTGCAGACTATCCATTTTACACCAAAATCACGATCCCTGCTGGCACTTATCAAAATCAGACCGAAGATGTTCAGTCTCTGGCTGTAAAAGCAATGCTGGTTGTTACAGACAAGATGGATGAACAAATGGGCTATGACATTGCCAAGGCTATCTACACAAACCTCGATAGATTAGAAGCAACCCATGCAGTAGGAAAAATTATCACTTTAGAAACGGCAACTGATGGCATCTCCATTCCACTTCATCCAGGTGCTGAAAAATATTACAACGAGAATAAATAAAGGAACGGATTTGAAACATGAACATGCTTACTAACCACTGGAAAAAAGCAATAATCATCCTGTTTACCATATTAATAATGATTCTACTATTAATTCATATACCAGTTCTGGTTATAAGCGAAAGAGACTCTGACAAACAGTTATTCATTCCTTTAGTCAGGGAAAAAGCATTTTCTCTTGAATACGTTCATTCAGTTCAAAAAACACCGGTGCAGGAACATTTTGTTCTTGCACCGGATAATCAATTACTTCTTACATCAACCCATTATCAATCATATGGTGTAGGCCTTCCGTACTTACCCGAAGAAGGCAACTTGGTAAATGACCATGGAGTATTCTTGCTCAGTGGTATAAACCGCCTATTTAATGAAGTGAATATGGGTTTTATGCCGCTGGCCAAACACGGCCTAATATACCATGGCAAACACTATTATTTTAAAAATTATTTTACCTCGGGAGCACTTCTTCAGATAACCGTCCAGGAGTATTCCCCTATTAAAACAATTTGGCTGATGCGAGAGGGAGGAAAATAGTGACAGAAACAAAAAACAATACCGTACAAGACGACCTAAACATTGATGATTTTATGGCTAAATATGACCGAGAATCGGATTTTCGAAAATATAATGGAATTGGAAAATGGATTGTTGCTCTTATTGCCATTAGTTTTTCTCTTTTTCAGATTTACACCGCAATATTCGGTGTCTTTGATGCACATATTCAAAGGGCTATTCATCTATCCTTTGCTATGGCCTTGGTTTTTCTTTTATATCCCAGTCGGAAACAGTGGTCCAGAGAACACCTCCATCCAATTGATGGGGTTTTAGCCGTTGTAGCAGCTGCAGTCCCTCTTTATATTGTAGTTTTTTTTCAGGATTTAGTTCTCAGAGCGGGTATGGCTACTCCACTTGATATGCTAATTGGTGGGATTGGTGTTTTCCTGGTCCTTGAGGCCGCTCGTAGAGTTGTAGGTTGGCCAATTGTTATTGTGGCCTCTATATTTTTGGTTTATGCCTTTGCAGGTCCTTATATCCCCGGTGCTTTTGCTCATCGTGGCGTAAGTTTGGAACTACTTGTAGAGCATCTATACTTTACAACTGAAGGCGTATTCGGAATCCCATTAGGGGTTTCAGCGACTTTTATCTTCCTATTTATTCTATTTGGCACTTACCTTGAAAAAACTGGTCTGGGTAAGTTTTTTATTGATCTGGCGAATGCTGTAGCCGGCTGGGCCAGAGGTGGACCAGCTAAAGTTGCTGTTATATCAAGTGGTTTGATGGGAACAATATCAGGTAGTTCAGTAGCTAATGTGGCCGGCACTGGAAGTTTGACCATTCCAATGATGAAGAAACTAGGATATCGTCCAGAGTTTGCCGGTGCGGTTGAAGCTGCTGCATCAACCGGTGGTCAATTAATGCCGCCAATTATGGGAGCAGCTGCCTTCTTAATGGCCGAGTTTGTTGGAATACCTTATGTTGAGGTCGTTAAGGCAGCGATTATTCCTGCACTATTGTACTTTACAGGGGTTATGTTATGTGTTCATCTTGAAGCTAAGAAAGTGGGCTTACGTGGCCTTTCCAGAAGTGAACTCCCCAATATTGGTACAGTTATATTAGAAAAAGGTCACCTGGCCCTTCCACTAATTGCTGTTATCTACCTTTTGATTTCAGGATATACCCCTATGCGTGCGGCTTTATGGGCTATTGCGCTTACCATCCTTGCATCAATGCTTCGTTCCACAACCCGTATTTCTCCTAAAGAAATTATAAAAGGATTAGAAGACGGGGCGAGATCAGCACTTGGTGTAATTGTTGCCTGTGCTACGGCCGGAATCATTATCGGAGTTGTAACTAAAACCGGTCTCGGTCTAAAACTGGGTTCAGTGCTGATTGATCTTGCAGGTGGACACTTGCTGCCAACCCTGTTTTTCACAATGATTACATCTATTCTACTGGGAATGGGCGTACCTACTACAGCAAACTACGTAATTACGTCAACCATAGCTGCCCCAACCATTATTCAATTGGGTGTACCGGTACTTGCCGCTCATATGTTTGCGTTCTATTTTGGAATCATTGCCGATGTTACACCACCGGTAGCACTAGCCGCGTTTGCAGGTTCAGGAATCGCACGAAGTGATCCGTTAAAAACCGGCGTACAGGCGTCGAAATTGGCCATTGCTGCATTCCTGGTACCCTATATATTCGTGTTATCTCCTGCTCTGCTGATGATCAATACGACGCTTCCAGCAGTTCTTTTAATTGTTGCTACGTCGGTAACTGGAATGATAGGGGTTGCAGCCTCTGTTTCAGGATATTTTGTCATAAACGGACGCTGGTTAGATAGAATTCTATTCTTAGTCGGTGGGCTTATGATGATCGACACCGACCCAAAGACGGACCTTATTGGTCTCGCTTTAATGATTGGTGCCTATCTTCTTCAGGTATATGTTCAAAAAAAAGAAACAGAATAGAGTCAATAAAAATGGAGGACAACCCAAAAGGGTTTCCTCCATTTTTTTGTATTCTTTAACGGCCTTTGAATACAGGTCTTCTTTTTTCAAAAAATGCAGCGATCCCCTCTTTTTGATCTTCCGTTCCACAACAGAAGGTGGACTGAGCCTGCTCAAATAGCAACGCAGCGCCAACACTGCTCTCGTTGGCTACATTAATACCCTTTTTCGCAAAACGGATCCCTACAGGAGGTAAATTAGCCATTCTTTTCGCAAGTTTGAAGGATCGTTCCTGCAGTTCTTCATCTTTCACCATTATTTCTATTAAGCCCATCCGCAGTGCTTCTTCCGCACCAATCTCTTCACAGCCCATAATTAATCGTTTGGCCTGTCCAATACCTACTAATTGGGTAAGACGAGTAGTTCCACCCATATCCGGTGATAAACCAAAACGAACTTCAGGAATGGAGAACCGACTACCTTCAGATGCTACCCTGATATCACAACCTAAAATCATTTCCATTGCTGATCCATAACACAAACCATGAATAGCAGCAACAACAGGAATGGGCAGATCCTGCCACCGACCGTACAGACGCTGAAGCCAAACAAGATTATCCATGATGAATTCCGAACTTACACCCTGTAAAAATGCTAAGTCAACCCCTGCCGAGAAATGATCGCCCTCCGCATTGATTAATACAGATCTTAATGTTTTGTCTTTGTCAATCATCTCCTGAATTTCCTCTAATTCATAGAGAAATGCTTCTCCTACCAGATTAAATCCCTTTGCGTTACAAAGCGTAATAATCCCAACATTATCTTCTCTTGTAAAAGAAAGATGTTTCCCATAACTCATTAAAATGCCTCCAATCTATAAATTATTAACTCTAAACTCTAGTTGTAATATACTTTTACGCAGTAATTTTGTCAATTAGTTAAATAATTAACTTATGTCATATAACAAGTTTTTACTCCGGTTTACACTCACAAAAAAACCGGGTTAATCAACCCGGTTACGTTTCGTCAACTCCACCATATTATTTTAACAGTGGCGATATAGCCTTAAATTCTGGCGTACCAGATACTTTCAGTAAATCAAATACCATGGTTTCCGCATTACTGATTACGGCCCCCATATCTTTCATTAGGTCCAGTCCGTTGTTATAATTATCTTCCGTTCTGGAACATACAGCGTCTTTCACCACCTGCACCTGATACCCTTTTTCCAACAAATCGCGTACGGTTTGGAAAACACAGATATGCGTTTCACTTCCTGTTACCAGAATCGTTTTTTGTTTGTGTTTTTCAAGAATTTGTTTTAGGCTCTGCGTGCAAGCATTAAAGCTATTCTTTTCCACATATTCATATTGATCAAGATTATTTTGAATTTCACTCACTGTTGTTCCCAGGCCTTTTGGATACTGCTCTGTAATAATTATTGGGATATTAAACTGTTTTGCTATTGCGATGAGGAGATTGGTATTTTTATATACCTGTTCACGCTTCTCCATTGCCTTCATTAACTTTTCCTGAAGGTCAATAACTAGTAATATGCTATCCTCATTTATTAATTCATATTTAGACACTGCACCATCCTCCTTATCAGTATTTACTCTAAGTATTCTACCATTTTTTCTCCACAATTATGTTATCAATTTCACTCATACATATTATAATTAGTTTACAAAAAAAGTTATTTCAAAATATTTACACAATTCAAAAAATATGTTATTATTTTATAATTGGTATCTTATCCCTTGGTTCATAATAATAACATCCCCTTATAACCCGCTCTCCGGGTTATTTTTTTGTCCTCATACAAAGGTTACATAATTTTGGTACAACTACTTAATATCGTGCTACAATATGATTACAATGATTGAAATGAGGAATACTATGCAGCACATATTTTTCAAAAAGAAAAGAATAATCTTACTATTAGGGTCATTCCTTTTAGTATTGGGTCTTATATATATATATTACTTACAACCACCCAAACAAACACCAACGGTTGCTGTAGTAACACCAAAAGAGGATAAAAAAGAAACGATAAGTCTCGTAGCGACAGGTGATATACTAATGCATAATACCGTCATTTGGTCAGGCAGAAGTGGACAGGATTATAATTACGATCATCTCTTTGCGCCGGTGAAACATATTATCTCGAGTGCAGACTATGCCTCTGTTTGTCTTGAATCTGCCATTGCTGGCCCAGCTGCTGGTTTTACCGGATACCCCACTTTCAACAGTCCCGATCAATTAGCCCCCTCTCTCAAAGCCTCCGGTTTTAATCTTATCGCAACCGCTAGCAACCATTGTCTTGACAGAGGATACAAAGGGGCTGAACGTACGATTAAGATATTACAGGAAGCGGGATTAGATACGATCGGTACATATACATCGCTGGAAGAAAGTCAAAAGCATTTTATACGTGATATCCGTGGTGTCAAGGTAGGTTATCTGGCATATACTTACGGAACAAATGGGATACCTATACCCGAAAATCGTCCCTTTTTTATTCGTTCATTGGACAAGGAAACCATCGTTTCAGACATTGTTAATCTACGTCCTACGGTTGACGTGTTAATTGTAATCCTTCACTGGGGAGTTGAATACAGCCCTTTCCCAACTGAAAAGCAACGAGAAATGGCAAAGATTTTCTTTGAAAATGGCGCAGATGCACTGATAGGAAGTCATCCCCACGTAATTCAACCATCAGAACTTATGAACATAAATGGCAAGGATCATTTTGTGATTTATTCCATGGGAAATTCTATTGGACATCAACATGGTGTTGAACGAAACAGTGGCGTAATTGTACGACTAAATTTCACTAAGAACTTCAATACAAACGAAACAAACATGAGCAAGGTTGAATTCTATCCTACCTTCTCTCATCCTTACTATGACAATGGAAAACAAAAATTTAGAGTAATCCCTATCGATGAATCGCTTCAAGCTGTAGAGAGTGGAGAAGACCCCTTTCTGACGCCTGAAAGCGCAAGACTCCTTAAAGAAATCGCGCAAACAACACGCGAACACTTAAATGATTTGAATAAACCATAACCATTCATAAAGACTAGCTTATCATCTGGTCAGAAAGTTTGTTCGGTTCAATAATATTAAAAGTGACAGAAAACACGCTTCCATTTTTCCCAGAGCTGATATTGATGGCAGCATGATGTCTGGCAACAATGCTGTAGCAAATAGCCAGACCTAAGCCTGTGCCATTCTCTTTAGTGGTAAAGAAAGGTGTTCCTAACTCATCCAATATCTCAGGATCAATTCCATGCCCTTCATCCTCAACCTCCAAAATAACAGAATGACCATCACTTTTTGTGCGAATTTTTAATTCCCCACCACTCTCCATAGATTCCAACCCATTCCTAGTAAGATTTAGAATTAGTTGTCGTATTTCTTTTGCATCAACAAATATTTCCGGGATTTCCTGCAACTCAAGAAAAACCTGTTTGTCACTTTTAATGGCATCTGCAGCAATCAACGGATACATTGCTTTTACTACCACATTAAGATTTTGTTCTGTGAAGTATACCACCTTATCTTTGGCAAGTGATAAGAATTCTGTGACAATTGCGTTAGCACTATCAAGTTCCTCGATCATCAAGTCAAAATACTCTTGATATGGTTGGCAGCCTTCCCGATCACCTAACACCTGCAAAAAGCCCCTTACCGTCGTCATCGGATTCCTGATCTCATGCCCAAGACTGGCTGCCATTTCCCCAACTGCACGAAGCCGATCTAATCTGGCTATTTCTTTTTCCATCTGCTTACGCTGAGTGATGTCTCTTGTTCCCAAGACTATTCCGCTCACTTTTCCGTCTTCACAAATCACCTTCCCAACGGTCTCCAAATGGCAATAGGTTCCGTCCTGGCATCGATAACGGTAGTCTGTTTTGCCAAATAGGCCACTGTTTATCGCCATGTTAAACTCAGTCTTAATTCTGTGTATATCTTCCAGGTGTACTAAATCAAAGAAAGAGTTATGCATAAGTTCATCTGGTTCATAGCCAAGTATGTTTTTATGTGAAGGACTTACAAACTCAAATGTTCCCTGCATATTGGTCTGACTAATCATATCCACCATGTTTTCCGTAATTCTTCTTAAATCGGCCTCACTCTTTTTCAATCCATCTTCTGCTTTTTTTTGTTCAGATACATCCTGTATATGCACCAAAAATCCACCTACACTGCCATCATGAGAATTAATGGGATTAATCGTGCAATCAACAAAAGCACTCCCATTTTTCGTCGTTTTAAAAAGATTAAATTCTCTTATCACTTCATAACTAAACTCTGTTTGAAAACTCAATAATTTTCCATTTATTAATCTTTCCTTGGCTTTCTGTGAAAGAAAGTGCTCGTCAAAAAGAAGAAAGTTCTTTATCGTTTCCGAATTTGTAATCCCTAATATATTAAGACAGGCTTGATTCATCTCAACAAGCATTCCGTTTGAATTATACAAGGCAATACCTATGGGCGATTGCGTAAAGATGTTTCTAAACTTCTCCTCACTCACCCGCAATGCTTCCTGCGCCCTTTTACGCTGAGTGATGTCAACAGTTGTCCCAACAATGCCAATAAAATCCCCCCGACTATTTGATAGAGGCGCTTTATTAAAAATCACATCATGTCTCGTTCCATCTGCATATTGAAACTCCCAGTCATAACATTGAATCCCTGATGTGCTCAGTAAGGTTAGATCCATCTCACGATATTTATCCGCGAGATCCCTGGGCAGTACCGTATAAAGAGATTGACCAACGATTTGATCTCTGCTCAAACCAATAGCTGTCTCGAATGGTTTGTTACAATACTGAAAATTGCCATCCGTGTCACGATAAAAAGCAGGCGTAGGGACACTATCAATGAAATTTTGAAGAAAATGTAATTGTTCCTGAAGCTCTTTTTCCAAACGCTTCAAAGGGGTAATATCAAATGTGAGTACAGCAACTTTATATTTAACAGGACTGAAGGCGATCACTTCATAATACTTATCTGCTTTGGAATGGTAGTATTCAAAAGTTACCGGCATACCATTCAATGCAACATCCCTTAGGGATTCGTTCCAATAACTATACAAATCTGCATCCAATTCAGAAGCTGTTTTACCAATCAATTCTTCCCTTTTAGCCCCCGAAAGCTTTTCAAACGTTCGATTGACCTCTAAAAAGCAAAAATCAACCGGGTTTTCCATCGCATCACACTGTATTTCACACAACGCAAATCCTTCATGCATCGATTTAAACAAAGCTCTATAAAGCTTTTCACTCTCTTTTAGCGCTTCTTCATTACGTTTCCTCACAGTGATGTCATTAATAAATGAACAATAGTACTTTACATTTTCCTGACTATCACAAACCTGGTGAATAAATTCCTCGATTAGAAGTTTATTTCCGTTCTTACTTTCTATTTCGTGTTCTAAGTGCTGTGGCCAGCAATTACTTGTAAAACGCTTTAATTTACCGTTCATGATCTGGCTGGAAGTTGTCGTATTTAGCTTACTCCACCAATTCATCTCTCGCATCTCGTTTAGATTAAACCCCAATAGTTCACAAAGTGCGTTATTACAGGTAATAACATATCCGGTAGAAGCTATCGTTACAAAGGGTTGTGAGGACCTTTGTAATACATCTGTCAGCAGGCCCACCCGGTCTCCATAGAGACGTTCTCGTTCCATGTTATTAAACCATTCTTCAAGTTGATATTGATCACGCTGATCACTCAATAATATTTCTGGGGGAATATAAAAGCTATTCGTATAGATTTGGTTTTTCCTAACAAACATGGGATGACATATTAAAACCTCCTGAAGGAGACCGGCATCGAAGGATTTTTCATTATACTGGCATAAAACCAGGCATTGATTTTTTTCCATAAAATCTCGGTTTAACTTTGCTTCATATTCAATTACCGCATCTCTCTCCATCCCCTGTAGCCAACTCATATCATCTGTTACACGAAGACCATCATATCCCTCGCATAATGCTTTTTCCGTCTCTTTTTGGAGCTTACTTATAATAAGTTCGAAATTATTTCCAACATCCGAAATCCAATGTTGCGTATCAAACATTACTAATTGCCCATCCTTCTGATAAATACATGTATCGATGTCCACTCTTTTAAGACATGATTCCAGTGAATCCATAAAAAACTCATTTCCTATGTAGAGACACTTTTCATTTCTTTGCAAACCGATTTGAATAAAAGGTACTATTATATCCCTCCATTCTTCAAAGGTTTTATATACTAAACATAAATGATCATGTGACCGAGCACTATATAATCCATGATTAATATCCACAATATCGATATTCCCTGAGAGCACGATCTTCACCTCGCCTTTGCATTTAATTCTATATTTTTCCTTCTTTTCATATAATTCTATTTTCTTCAACATTTTCCTGCTTACGTTTGAGTTTTCTTTAGAACTTTTGTGTTTAATACGCTTACAAATGTTTTATTAACTCAATTACAATATTTTTTTCATCATTCTCACTTTTTATGTTATAATATATTTTGCCGTGGGGGCGTGGCTCAGCTGGGAGAGCACCTCGTTCGCAACGAGGGGGTCGTGGGTTCGAATCCCATCGTCTCCACCATGTTTAATAATTGGGATTAATAATTACGCCTGAAATGCATGCATTTCAGGCGTTTATCAATTCTTCAAAGAATATTTATTATCTATTGAGAATACCTTCCTAATAAAGAGACCAACAAATAAAAAAATGCCGCCCATTGATACGGACGGCTTGCTCATAAGATGAAATGCAAAGATATAATATTAACCTAACTGACTATTTCATATAACACTTCAGATTATGAGTAAAAAAGAGGGGAAATTTCAGGTTCACAATAAGGTTCATTATTAACCTCTAATATTTATACCTTTTATTTCACTCCTGAACTATGCTAACAAATCTTTTTCATGCAATAATTCCCTAAATTTAAAAGTTTATGAATCTTACTGACCTACCTGATAACAAGTTATGAAGTAAGGGAAGGAAAGGTTACACGTATGAAAGAAATTTATTATAAAATTGGTGAGGCAGCTGAAATGCTAGGTGTTGAACAGTATACGCTGCGTTATTTAGAAACAACTCTTAAACTAAAGATTAAACGTGATGAAAGAAGTGACCGTATTTATTCAGAGGAAGATATTGATACGCTGCGCTTAATTTTGCAACTAAAAAACGAAAAAGGATTAAACACAACAGCTATTAAAATGGCACTTGAGAATATGGAAGAGAGCCATGAAGCAAACATTGTTCCTTCGGAGTATGATACCTCCCTGGAGCAAATAACAGGCTTTACGAATAGAATTATTGAGCAAAACAACGAATTACTATCTCAAAACAAAAGGTTAACCGAGCAAATTTCTCACTTGGATGATAAACTTTCCAGGCTTGAAGCCCGCAGATCGGATCGTCTTGACGAATTAATCAGTTTATGGCGCAATGAACAGGATGATAGAAATAAATCATGGCTTTCCCGATTAAAGCGTAAATAAACCAGTTAAATTTCACTGCCTTCCAAGCTATATCTTTTATTAAATGGAGGCTTAACGATCTCCAATTTTATTATCAGGTCAACCGTTTCATCACTCTCCAACACACCGTTGGCAATTACAAAACTCTTGTTTTGATGACCTTCTGAATTCGCTGTTCTTTGTCCTACCCCTTTTCCCGATTGTCAAACAGTTAGTGTTACCCCATGCGGAGGTTGCTGGAAGAATAATTATGCATTCAAACTCACCAATATTACTTTCCGCAGTGGAATCAATAATAAAAAAACAAGGAGTGACTACTCAAGTCACTCCTTCATTGGCTTGTTAAACAAGCATTAACCAATCTGCTTACTTAATTCAAGCAGACAACCTTTACAAAGATTTTTCCCTTTGTAATTGATGACATCTTCAGCGTTTCCACATAGGATACAGGCTGGTTCGTATTTCTTGAGAATGATTCTCTCTTCATCAACATAGATTTCCAGAGCATCTCGTTCTTCAATACCCATTGTACGACGCAGTTCAATTGGGATTACAATTCTTCCTAGTTCATCTACTTTTCTTACCATTCCTGTTGATTTTAACATATGCACTCCTCCATTCGACATTTTTCGCATGTCTTCCGTAACAAATGATACCGCAGGAGGTATAAATAGTCAACACTATTTTAGATTTTTCTCAAAAAATTTACAATTCCTCAGTTAGTTGGGATTATGACCAGCATTACTATTTGCCACATAATATTTACACACAAAAAAACAGGGGTTAACCCCTGTGATTTTCGTATGGTGCGGTAGAAGGGACTTGAACCCCCATGGAGTTGCCCCCACACGGACCTGAACCGTGCGCGTCTGCCAATTCCGCCACTACCGCATTTGTAGGCTGTATTCGCCTCAGCAAGAATTATTATAGTACATGGCTGTTAATGTTGTCAACATTATTTTCCCTTTCCATACAGCTTCCCCTGCCAGGTGTTACGATGTTGGAGTTCTTCATCAATTCCATTTAGAACCTCCCATTTATTAAGGCTCCAATGAGGTCCAATCAACAGACTTCGAGGACTATCCCCGGTAAGACGATGAATAACTATTTCCGAAGGTATTCTTTCTAGGATTGAACAAGTCAGATCAATATATTCCTCTTTTGATAAAAACTCTACCCTTCCATTCTGATACCATTTTTCAAGGGGCGTACCCTTCATTACGTGTAATAAATGTATTTTTAATCCTTGAATGGACTGCCTTCCCACCTCCACCCCGGATTCCAACATCATCGCACGATTCTCACCAGGAAGACCAAGAATAAGGTGGGCACACGTTTCAATATCTCTACCTTGGAGTTTAGCCAAACTCTTAAGAAATATTTCATAGTCGTAATGAAGGTTCATACTTTTGCCTGTTCTTTCATGTATGGTCTGCAAACCCACTTCAACCCACAGATAGGTCTTGTGATTTAATTCATCTAAAAGATCAATCACCTCATTAGATAAGCAATCCGGACGTGTAGCGATAGCCAATCCAACAACACCAGGTAATTGTAAGACCTCATCATATAACGTTCGCAAATATGTAACAGGCGCATATGTATTAGTAAAGGCCTGAAGATAAGCAATATATTGCTTTCCCTCCCATTTCTTATTCATCATTTGAGTTCCATATGCAAATTGTTCTGCAACGCTCATAGTTCGATCCCCTGCAAAGTCACCCGAGCCTCTGGTACTACAAAAATAGCACCCCTCCCGAGAGTAAGTTCCATCTCTGTTAGGACAAGAAAAACCGGCATCCAACGGAATCTTAAATACCTTCTGTCCAAATCTACTTCGAAGATGACTATTTAACGACCTGTATCTCTTCTGTCCAAACATTTGGGTCTCTGTACTCACAATCTACCCCTTCTCTTTTACTACTTAGTTTTACTATAATCATTCTAATTCTTACTTTATTTATTGTAATAGATGGCGGATAATATGCCTAGGAAATAAATAAGAAGTGTTTAAATGGAAATACTATCTCCTTCATTTTTCACCTCAAAAGGAATAGGCGTTAATCAGCCTGTCAACAAGGTGATTAAACAGTACGGCGAGAACTATGTCAAGATCTCAAATAAAGCCGTTCCAGATCAATATGACATGGTATACGGTGAAGGTTCTCGTATCGTCTTTAAAATCAACAACAACCAGGTTTCACGTATTGTGATTGATCATCCTTAATCATTTTTCAAAAATCTCTCTTGACCCTTTTAAACCAAAAAGCACCTGCGTTAATTTATGTTAACATCAGGTGCCTTCTTTTTTATTGTAATTTTTTTTACGCGAGGACTACAAATAAGAGTAAATAGAATACAACCATCACGATTAATCCCAGAGGAACACCTAATTTGGCCCATTCTGTACTGGTTATCTTAAGTTTACTTGCGGATATAATATTCGGAATATTACCAGGAATAAGCATTCCTCCGCTGACCAATAATCCCATGAGAATAGCTTCAACGGTCAAAGTATCCATCTGAGGACTGATCTCGGCAGCTGTTAGTGTTGCGTTATCCAGTACAGCTGAAACCATATTCACCCAATATAATAGATTAGGACTTAACCCTAAAATATAAGCGTTTATCAGGGGCTCAAAACCTTCTCCCAGGAATACGAGTGCCATTACAAACAAGTACACCTTTAGTGCCCTTACAATAATCGTCTTCCAGCTTTCTTCTTCAACTTCTTCTTCACTTTCAAGCACCTCATCTGCAGTAATAGCCAGTTCAGCCTGTTCGCCACCACGTTTTACAGCAAAAGACGTATAAACCGCACCCAACACAGCGAAGAACACAACCGCTGGAATAATGTATTTACCTAATAACGTAAAGAGATAGAAGAAATCTTCACCTAATTTAGAGATTGCAATCGTTGCCAGTGGTTCGCCAATCGGTGTCAAAGCTGCGCCTAATCCAATAGAAAAACAGGCAATAATACATACGATAACCTTCTGGTTTCTCTGCATAGGTAGGAAATAAATAATCTCAACCAGAATAATAGAGGCCACTATAGCAGTAATAACACTCGATAATAGTCCCAGTAATAAAATTGCTAAGAATACTACAGCAGCAACGGGAACTTTTGCAAATACATGGTGCATAAAGCTTGCAAATTTGTCTTTTAAAACAAAGAACAAGGCACCAGCAACCAACACAGCGAGTGCAATCATCCACGGTTCTTCAAGCGCTTTTAGCGCCAGTTCAACATTCATGATGCCTGAGATAGAACTCGCCGCTACCCCCATAAGAAACAAGAATACCTCCAGGTTTTCTTCCACTTTTTTAACGGCAAACGGAAGAACAAGCACCAGGAGCAACACAACAATTAATCCAGTAATGACCATACTACATCTCTCCTTGTACATCCATTTTAAAATTCTCTGTTACCCCTCGAAAAAAAGGAACAGACATTTAATTACAAAAACAACTCTATTTTTATACCCTTTTGACACCGCTTTTAACTTTAAAGGATTATAACCGGGAAATCAAGTTACTTTTTATCCACTTTTCATGAACATTCGCAACTATTTTTGATTATATATTGATTTTTCGAGATTTTCTTAATATTTTTCCCTCAATTTCTCTCTACCAAGAACACCTGATATTTACCCTATTATATTTGTCATCTTCAGGTACACTTAGTAGAAAGGTGAGGTATATTCACCTCACCTTTCTTATATATATACTTTTTAAGAAGGGATGTTTGTTATCTTTTATACTAATTTGCAGAACACTTATAGCATTGTTATGCTGACTTTTCCTCTTCTTTTAATGCATCCTCTAATTCAGACGCCCACAGATGACCGAAGTCAACATCGCCTTTGAAGAAGTTTCCGCCATAAGCAATCAAGCAGGCCAGAATTCCAACGCCGAATGCATAGGCTGCACCCTTTGCCAGAAGAACACCACCAATAACACCTGCAATCCCCAGATCTCTAAAGCTTCTGGATTCCATAGCACCGATACGTACGCTAACAAATCCCTGTACGATCATGGTCAGTGCCAGTGCAACTGGTAGAATCGGTTTGGTCAGTGTTACGATCGGCATTAACCAGTAACCGGTAAAGGTTCCCCAACGGAAGGATGCGGCCCCACCAAACAGTGAATCCATACTTTCGCGGCCCTTTTTGTATCTTTCACAGGTAACAACCTGCATGGCTGCCCACAAAGGCCCACACATTGTGATGTCCGGTCCAATAATAGACATAATCAAGTTTCTGATACCAAAGATTAAGTGAGCACGGTCCGCACTGTAATCAATGTGTTCGTCAGGTCTTGTAACGTCAGCATCTTTAACCAGTGCCTGTGACTGAACAACGTCACCAAACAGAACAATATAAACGGCTACGATAGTTGGGATGGACATGATAAACATCTTCGCTGATGGCCATCCAATTGCACCCCAAGGTACCCACTCTGTCCACAAGGTTCCAAACGCAGGCTGCGTAATGGACCATTCAATCGTCGGCCATGCAGTTTCACCAATGATTGGAGCTACAATGATCGCTGCAACGATACAGGGAAGAATTCCAAGATTTGCAATAGAAGCCCAAATGCCGCCTTTTGCAGCCAGTTTGGCAAAATGGTTAGAAAACAGAAGATAAAATGCAATACCAATACAAATGGTTGTGGTAATCGGGAATGCATCAAATTTTCCACCAGTTTTGAAGATCATATAAATAGCAGAGAAACCTGCACCCATGATAATTCCAGATTTTATGGCATTCGGAATAATTCCAATCAGTTTTCCTGCCAGTCCTGTGGTACCCAGGAATATGGCAAAGATGCCAAGTCCCATTTCAAATGCTATCAGAGCCTGCATTCTGGTTGCCCCTTCGGGGAAGGTCAAACAGTAGGCTACCAGCAATGGAATCGCCGGGGTGATCCACCCAGGAATAACCGGATCTCCCAGTAAGGTATGCCAAGTATACAGGAAACCATTCAGTACAACGATAGCGATGGCAACTTCAAATGGCATGCCTAGACATTCTTGAAGAATTGGAATAGCTCCCAAACACACCGCACACATGATTAATCCCTGGATATAGTCAGCCCATTCAAACCTGTAATGAACACCCGGGAGTCTTACTTTAAAAGGACCAGCTGGAATATAGCGATTCTCTTCGCCATAGTTTCTAAATTCGCGCATACTTTAATCCCCTTCCTGAATTTATCCTTAATAATGGATAATGAGGTCGTCTACTTAAAATACGTTGCTTTAATTTGTTGGCTAATCTCATCTCTAAAATCAGGATGTGCAATATTCACTAAGGCTTCCATTCTTTGTCTTACAGTTTTGCCTCGTAATGCTGCAATGCCATATTCGGTTACGACGTAATCAATATCGTTTCTCGATGTTGTTACGCTCGCTCCATGATCCAGTGTTGGAACGATTCTGGATACTTTGCCTTTTGCTGCCGTGGATGGTAATGCTATGATTGCTCTTCCACCCTTTGATCTGGCTGCGCCTCTGACAAAGTCTACCTGTCCGCCAACCCCACTAAATTGTACGGGTCCCAGCGTATCAGCAGCAACCTGCCCAAGTGCATCCACCTGCAGTGCAGAATTGATGGCAACCATTTTGTCATTACGCATAACCACATACGGATCATTAACGTAATCAACCGGATACATTTCAACCATCGGATTTTCATCGACCCACTTATAGAGTTTTTTGGTTCCCATCAAGAAGGTTACGATCATTTTCCCTGGGTGTAGTGTTTTCTTTTCACAGGTTACAACGCCTGCTTCAACCAGGTCCATGACCCCATCAGAGAACATCTCGGAATGGATTCCCAGATCATGTTTATTAGTTAGAAATTTTAACACCGCATCCGGGATGGCTCCAATTCCTAATTGCAGGGTAGCCCCATCATCAATAAGTGTGGCGATATGACGCCCAATTTGTTCTTCAACTTCTCCTATGGCTGGCGGTTGCAATTCTGTGATTGGCAGCTCTGAAGGTACAAAATAGTCTATTTCAGTAACCTTTATATAAGAATCTCCAGTCGTTCTTGGCATATTCGGATTCACCTCGGCCACTACAGTTTTTGCTGACTTAATGGCCTGTAATGTGTAATCCACAGATACTCCAAGACTTACGAACCCATGCTGGTCAGGAGGAGTAACCGTGACCAGTGCTACATCTACCGGAAGTCGGTTTTCCCTGAAAAGAACCGGTATCTCTGAGAAAAAACAGGGGGTATAATCTGCTCTTTCTTCTGAAACCGCTTTTCGGGTTGGGCCTCCAATAAATAGTCCATTGTGACGAAAATGTCCTTCCATTTCAGGCTGTGCATACAATCCTTTTCCCATGGCTACCATGTGAACCACCTCTACATCCTTCAGTTCACTTGCTCTAGCAACCATAGCCTCGGGCAGCATTTTGGGTTCCCCACAGGCATGACCAAGAACCACCCGATCTCCAGATTTAATGCATTTAACAGCCTCCTGAGCTGATGTGATGCGATTGTTATAGTAATCTTGCCATTTTAACAACTTCTTCCTCCTCCTTTCTTCAATATTTGTTGACTTATCTCACTAGTTAGTTGGTCGGGCGGGATCTGGACATAATCGACCAGATCCCCTCCTAAAACAACCAGCTCCCTGGCTTGATCCTTAACTTCATCTAGATTGACACAGCACACCGAGCATCCACCTACTATAAATCCAACATCAGCATTTTCCTTAACAATTTCAACATCTATGCTTTGTTTTAGTTTGACAATTACTTCATCCACAACTTTTTTGCGATTAATGCTCGGATTGCAGCCGCCACAATACTTGATTAGTAATTTCATTTAAATATTAACTCCTGTTCATCAAAGATCAGGCCTATCATAATGGCTGGGTAACTTAAATGATCTGCTATGATTTGTTCTAATACAAATACTGCCAAACCTACAAATACAAAATAACTATTATTAGTGCGAAAATTAGTTCGTTTATTATTCCTATAAATTGCTACACCCCAGCCAGATGAACAAACAATTGGTTAAAATTTACTTCCAGTCTACGTCAGTGTTTTCTTTAATACCGCAGAGTTTTTCAGCCAGTTCTTTGCGATGTTGCAGATCTACCAAACGGGTAATCATGATTCTCTGTGCCTGCGGAGAACCTGCACCATGCATTGATTCTGTCAGATATCCAACAGCAGCTGCACCCTGGGTCAGGTTTTCAATCAGACGGCACATTCTTTGACGGTATTCTACCGGCATCTCTTGATTGGTGGTTGAATATTTCTTAACCAGCGGTCCAATTTTAGGATGGTTGAAATCTTTTTCAGAAGGCATGGTTACAAAATAACCACCGGCAATATCCTGAGCCAGTCTGGCAATTTCATATGGGAAACGAGTAACATTCTGTTTGCAGATGTTTGCCAGTAACAGATCAATCAGGTAGTTTCCTGCAGCTGTCTTTCTTCCTTCTGCGGAACAGGCAATACCACATGCATATAAGGTTTCATTCAGATGACACATTTCAACGATTTTGTCTTTGACGTGTGATGCTTTGGATGCTCCCTGATAATCAGCAATTGCTTTGGTAGCACCAATCAGACAGTCGCCAACACCGACTTTACATCCGCCATAGCTCTGACGATGATATCCAGCAAAACGTTCTACCAGCATGGTGGAAAAATCAGTTTCGCCATTCATGAATATTCTTTCATTTGGTACGAAAACATCATTAAATATGGTCATGACTTCCTGTCCGCCAAAGTGGATGTTACCCATATCTACGTTTCCGCCTTCGAGTTTGCGGGTATCACTAGCCTGTCTGCCATATACATAGATCATGCCAGGTGCATCTAAAGGCACTGCACAACATACAGCCCAATCTTTCTCATCTTCTTTAAGAGAGTTATTAGGCATAACCAGGATTTCATGAGAGTTTATCATACCAGTCTGATGCAGTTTGCATCCGCGAACAACAATTCCATCTTCTCTTCTCTCTACAACATGCAGATATGAATCGGGATCAGGTTGTTGTCCTGGTGATTTGGAACGATCTCCACGTGCATCGGTCATGCAACCGTCAACAGCCAGATCATTCTCCTGTACATTTTCCAACCATTTGCTGAAACGTTGATGATAATCAGTACCATGCTTTTCATCAATTTCGTACGTAGTGTTAAACACAGCATTAAAAGCATCCATACCAACACATCTTTGGAAACAGCAACCAGTTTTTTGTCCCAGAAGTCTGAGCATTTTTACTTTCTTCATCAGTTCTTCAGTACTCTGATGCAGATGGGTAAAACGGTTAACTTTGTTACCGGTCAAGCTGGAAGTCGCCGTCATAAGATCTTCGTATTCGGGCTCCTGAGCTAGTTTATAGGTCATTGCGAAAGCATTGATAGAAGGTCTGATAATTGGATTGTCTACATAGTTCTCAACCTTTTCTCCGAACATGTAGAGTTCAATGTTCATGTTTCTTAGATCATCAAGATACTGTTGTGGTGTTTTTAGTGTCATCTTTACTACCTCCTAGTTTTTTTGACTACTTTTTTCAACTGCGATATAAATCCTTCACTTCAAAGAACGAGTATTTTATCCGCCTCCTCGTGATTTGATCTGCAGTTTATCGGATTCTGTCGTACTATATTGCAAAGTATGTGCCAATCAATAAAACTTTTTAAATAATTAATTTATTTATTTTCTACCCATCCTTTTAAAGCGTCAAAATATCGGGGTTACAGGCCAAAAACAAAATCCGATCACCCTCCCTATATTTCCCAATACACAGATGGCTATTTTCGACTACTTTTGCATTCTGATTACTTTTTATATCACTTTTCTAACGTTTTACCGAATTTCCACAAGCTTCGTTCCACTGTTTTTGACATTTATCAGCATTTTATCACAATCGATTCAACATTGTATCTGCGATCAACATTTGTATCACTCACCTTTTAAACAGATACCATATCTGGCTGCTTTGCGGACAACAGTTGGTTGACTTACACCGAGTGCTTCCGCCATCTTACGGGTGCTCCCCATAGCATCCAGGGTTTTTTGAATCATCGTTTTTTCAAGCTTTTCTACTGCCTCTTTTAAACCCAATTGCGAATCAAAACAAAGTTCTGTACTTTCTTCGCTGGTTCCAGGTCCTAAAAGCAAATCACACTCCCCAATAATCCTATTCTGGGTGGTAACAACTGCTCTTTCTATTACGTTTTCCAGTTCACGAACGTTTCCCGGCCAATTGTACTCCAACAAATGTTTTAAGGCGTTTTCATTCAACACCTTATTAAAACCATACTTTTTATTGAAGTGTTCCAAAAAATGATTGATAAAAGCTGTAATCTCTTCTTTTCTTTCTCTAAGAGGCGGTACAGTAACAGGAACAACGTTAAGCCTGTAGAATAAATCCTTTCTAAACTGCTTCTGGATTACCATATCCCATAAGTCTCTGTTGGTGGCAGCAATTAACCGCACATCTACTTTGATCGGTTTGGTTCCGCCAACTCTATTTAGCTCACGTTCCTGGATTACCCGAAGAAGTTTAACCTGAAGATACATAGGCAGTTCTCCGATCTCATCCAAGAACAACGTCCCACCATCAGCTACCTCAAACAGCCCTATCTTGCCGTCTTTTTTAGCCCCTGTAAATGCTCCAGCTTCATAACCAAATAATTCTGATTCCAGTAAATTTTCCGGTATTGCTCCACAGTTAATGCGAATGAAAGGCTTATCTTTACGCAAACTGTTATTGTAAAGTATTTCAGCGATAACTTCCTTTCCTACCCCTGATTCACCCTGGATCAGTACAGTTGAATCTACCTGTCCCAGTCTTAAGATTAAGTCCAGCAGATCCCGTGATTTTTGAGATTTCATTACATATCGTTCACAGCCCTGAACCTTTAGTTGCCGTAGTTGGTCCTTATAATGAAGACTTAACCGTTGCACCTCTTCAATCTCCTGTTTTAATGCATTTAACTCGGTAATATCTCGAACATTTGTAACCACTCGGAACAGCTCCCCCTCCTCATCAAAAATGGGGTTTCCTGTTGCCAAGAGCGTTTTCCCATTTTTTATCTCCTGGGTAACTGTAACCGGTTCTCGACGTTCAATGACTAGTAACGTAGCTGATCGATCAATGATACCTTTGTCAACCATTTCCTGCATGGTTTTGCCAATAATTTCCGGAGCTTTAACCCCCGTAATTCGGCTATACGCTTCATTAATCATTAGGGTTTTACCAGTTCCATCAGTCACGTAAATCCCATCAAACGAAGATCCAATAATTGCATCGACTTCTTCTTTTAACTCACGGGTTGTATGCAATTCATTAGAAATACTTTCGAGTTCTGAAATATCTTGAAGCACGGCTATTGCACCAAAAATCTTGCCATCGACAATAACAGGACTACGATTTGAAACAAGTGTCTTGTTTTTATAGATAAAGCGTTGACTTGCCTGACTATGCCCTGATTTGAGAATGTCCATTAATTTACCTTGTGGTAAAACATCAGTAAAAAGGCACCCCATCACGTCCTCCTTTTTCATTTCAAAAAGGCGTTCAGCGGGGCTGTTAAAAATCTTAATAAAACCATCGGCATCTATACTGATAATCGCGTTATGTGCCGAGTCTATAACCGCCTTTAGCTCCTGATTAACATCATTTAGCATTTGAAATAGGGCGCCCGAAACATCTGATTTGGTTAGCATTCCAACCATTTTTCCTTGATTTAGAACCGGCAATCGACCATAGCTCAATTTTTCAAGATCAGCAATCGGACAATCCATTGCAATAGTTCTCACATTCTTTTCCATGAACTCCGACACAGAAGCATTTAAAACCTTTTGATTAGCTATCGCCCGATATAGATGTGTTTTACCTAACAACCCAACCAATTTGCCCTCATCGTCAACGACGGGAGCCCCATCAATATGTTGATTAAGAAATAATTCTGAAGCATAGCATAGACTATCCGTTGTTCTTAGCAGGTGAATTTCGTTGGTCATAATTTCAGCAACTTTCATGTTTCCCCTCCTCTCGTAAATTGGAATGCATGAAATTGTGGCAAATTCGATTAATTCATTGAAATGTAAGTTATAATATATACGAAATGATTGTTGCGAAATGTTATCTGTAATATTTGATGCAATCTTGTATCGCCAATATTATATCATATTCGACTTTTTTGCAAATGATTTTTTTGTAATTTATGTAATGTTTGTTGTGTATACTTTCAAGTATCACTTACATTTGAGATCTTCAGTCATAAGAATAGGGTTCAAGCACACCACATGTCGATTAAGGTCGTGTTATCATTGCCTAAGAAAATCAACAACAATATTCCAAAGGACAACATTAATCAAGCAACATTTCATAAAACCTTCGATCAGTGGCATGATAATTGCATATTAATTTTTATAAAAAATGATGGTAAGGGGGCTTAATAAATGAACGATTTTTGGGAGGAACTCAACGAGGCTGCAGGAGAAGATACTTTAATCACCAAAGGTGGTTTGACAATTAATTTTTCTCGAAAAGAGTTAAAAGAGCATTTCGGTATCCTTTTGGACAAACGTCCACTTGAATGTATGATAGGCGAAACTGCACAGTGGCTTCTTATTCCCAGTTTATTCGCTATTTACTCATTTCCTGTAATCCTGTTTATTAGCAATAACCTATTTTATACGATAATGGCTTCTCTTGGTCTAATGATGTCTACCTCTCTTTTTAATCAAAGCTCTTATAACTATGCCATAAACAAATACCTGATAAAACCGGCTGTTAGTCCGATTCCCAAAGCGCTAATTAATCTCGTATTTGCTATTTTATTATACAGAGACGGACACAATGTCTGGTTTTTGATGAGTCCATTCCTGTGGTGGATCCTAAACGATAGAATTCCGTTGATCTATCTTTTATCTGAATTGATTCTTTTAAAAGCTAAAGGATGGATGTACAATCTTGCTGATCCAGATGGCGTTCTTAGACAGGTGGGAATATACTGGGCAAAAAAATATGAGTTAGACATTACAAAGTCTGGTAAAGTTCAAGGAATCAAGAAATGATTAGTACGAAAATTAGTTGGACAGTTGGTTAGTTGGACAGTTGGAACGTTGAAGTAGGTTAGTATGAAAATAATATCTCTGGGGATGAAAGCTTAAGGTTAGCGCAGGGGGGTAAAGGCGAAAGAGAAAGATTAAAATTAGCACTTTTTTCCCAGACACCCAGAGCATCACTTATTCAGCTCATACGCAAGACATAAGATCGGACCCAAGCGTTCTTAAGCCTTCATCCCCTGGTCCCACATTACACCTAACCTTCGTACCTATTTTCGCCGATTGTTGTGTCCTGCGGACATGGAGGGTTAATTAGAAAATAGGGTGTGAATCAATTGCACAAAAAAAAGAAGGGCTTTGCCCTTCTTTTTTTTAGATTAATCTAAACTGCTTAACAGATTTGCCATTTCAATCGCGGATAGCGCTGCATCAGCGCCCTTATTTCCTGCCTTGGTACCTGCTCTCTCAATCGCTTGTTCTATTGTATCCGATGTGATCACACCAAAAATCACTGGTTTTCCTGTTTGTAATCCCACCTGTGCTACCCCTTTTGAAACCTCTGAAGAAACGTATTCAAAATGAGGCGTAGCACCGCGAATCACTGCTCCGAGGCAGATCACCGCATCGTATTGTTTTGCTGCCATCTTTTGTGCAACAAGCGGAATTTCAAAACAGCCCGGCACCCAGGTAACATCAATGTTTTCTGAATCAATCCCGTGCCGTTGCAGGGTATCAATACACCCCGAAAGAAGTTTATTCGTAATGAATTCATTAAAACGCGCTACCACAATTCCAAACTTCT
>JAYEHK010000177.1:25957-65960 GCA_034659475.1 Bacillota bacterium
TTTATCAACCTCCAAATTCTTTGATAATATTTTAAAACTGCTATCAGCGATCTTTCTTAGCCCCTAATTTTTACAGAACACAACCACCAATTAAAATTAGTGAGGAGTGAGGAGTAAGGAGTTAGGTGTAAAGTCTATTTTTGCACTGCCCGTCCATTCCCGCAGAACGTAACCACCAATGAAAATAGAAGGATTACGCGGCACAAGTAATTGAGAACATTTTTTGACTTTAGCAATTAACCAGCAGATGACCCATTTTTTCTTTTTTAGTAGAAAGATAGCGATGATTTTCTTCTTTAATCGGCATCTCTATCTGGACCCGTTCAATAACTTCCAGATCATATCCTTCCAGCCCTTTTATCTTTTTGGGATTGTTGGTCAGAAGTCTCATTTTTTTAATGCCCAGCTCAACGAGAATCTGCGCACCAATACCATATTCCCTTAAGTCAGGGGCAAATCCCAGATCAATATTGGCCTCCACTGTATCCCGCCCTTTGTCCTGCAGCTTATAGGCACGGATTTTATTGGCCAGTCCAATCCCTCTGCCTTCCTGCCTCATATAGAGAAGTACCCCTTTTCCTTCCTTCTCAATCATCGTCATTGCTGTGGCTAATTGCTCTCCACAATCACACCGACAAGATCCAAAAACATCACCTGTCAGACACTCGGAATGGACGCGCACCAGAATAGGTTCATCATCTTCCCACTCCCCTTTTACCAAAGCAATGTGTTCCTTTCCATCCAGCAGCGATTCATAAGCTACCGCAGTAAATTCCCCATACATAGTAGGAAGATGTGCATCATCTACACGAACCACTAGCTTTTCTTTACGGCGCCTGTATTCAATCAGATCTGCAATCGTAACAATCTTCATGTCATGCTCTTTGGCAAATTCCATCAGTTGTGGAACACGTGCCATGGTTCCATCATCATTCATCACTTCGCAAATAACAGCTGCGGGATAGCATCCGGCTAACCGTGCAAGATCAATCGATCCTTCGGTATGACCTGTTCTTCTTAAAACGCCGCCTTCTTTATAACGCAACGGAAAAATGTGTCCAGGTCTCCTTAAATCTTCCGGTTTCGTATCAGCAGCTATTAAACCCTGAACTGTTTCTGCCCTTTCATAGGCTGAAATACCTGTTGTTGTTCCACTATAATCAACTGAAACCGTGAAAGCCGTTTCGTGATTATCCGTATTATCTACAACCATTGCCTTAATATCAAGCTCATCGAGCCTTTCCCCCATCATCGGAACACAGATAAGCCCTTTGGCGTGTGTAGCCATAAAATTTATGATTTCAGCTGTGCATTTGTCGGCAGGAATAATTATGTCGCCTTCATTTTCACGGTCTTCATCATCTACCAGAATAAGCATTTTCCCTTCCTGCATATCCTTTATAGCTTCCTCAATTGTATTAAACATGTCATAAAACCTCCTATTATTTTTATGCAAAACCGTTTTCGGCTAAAAAGTCCAATTTTATATCTTTGTCCGCTTCTTCAGGTTGCTGCCCCAACAATTTTTCAACATATCGGCCAATGATATCTGTTTCAAGGTTTACCGTCTCCTCAATTTTCTTCAAACCCAGCGTCGTCATTACCGCTGTATGGGGGATAAGGGAAACACAAAATCGATCAGGCTGAACCTCTGCAACCGTTAAACTAATGCCATCAACAGTAATCGATCCCTTTGGGACGATGTACCGAAGCACCTGATCTTCAGTTTTTATCCAATACAAAAAAGCGATGTCTTTTTTTTCAATGCCAACGATACTCCCACTTCCATCGATGTGCCCCTGAACCATATGTCCACCCATACGGTCTCCCAAACGCATCGCTCGTTCAAGATTCACTCTGGTCCCGCTGATCAGTTCATTCAAATTACTCTTCGCCAGCGTTTCAGCCATCACATCTGCACTAAACTGATTTCCATCAAAATGTACCACTGTTAAACATACGCCATTAATAGCAATACTGTCTCCAAGATGCACATCCTGCAATACCGTTTGAGCATTAATCGTAAGTTTGGAGGAGTTACTTCCTTTTTCCACCTTAAGCACTGTTCCTAATTCTTCAATAATACCTGTAAACATAAATCTCCACCTCCCTTTTTGTCCGGGTCAATTATTATTTCTAATACTCTTCCGGATAACTTACCAACAGCACGTCTTCTCCATAGCGGTTTATATCCGTTATTTTCATAGGCATCGCAGCTGACATCTGCTGTATTCCTACTCCCCCAACTGGACCAGGAGAATTTCTGCCTCCGATTATTTTGGCACCAATAAAAAGATAAAATTTATCAATTAGTCGGTGCCTTACCAAATCACCATTTATTTCTCCACCGCCTTCAATAAGGACACTACACACACCCAACTGATAAAGCGTTTTCAATACCTCTTCCAGAGATACTTTGTTATTATGTGCAGATAATCTAATGATCTGAATCCCTTTCTTTGCCAAATTTTGCTGTTTGTTATCATCTGCCTCGTTACCGCAGAAGACTATTGTTCTTTGTTGTTCAGCCGTTTTAACAATTTGAGATTCCTCTGGTATATCTAAAAATGTATCAATAATGATCCGAATCGGATCACGAACATCATTTCCTTCCAATCTAGTATTTAACATGGGATCATCTTTTAACACGGTTCCAATCCCGGCTAAAATACCATCATATGAATTCCTCAAAGTATGTACATATAAACGTGACTCTTCATTGGTTATCCACTTTGAATCACCACTCTCACAGGCTATTTTTCCATCCATGGACATGGCGCTCTTAAGGGCAACAAAAGGCATACCTGTTTGAATGTGTTTTAGGAAAACCTCATTTAATCTATTTGCTTTTTCTTCTAGTACCCCAACACAAACTTCAATATCAGCTTTTTGCAATCTATCAATACCCTGACCTGCTACTTTAGGATTAGGATCCATCATCGCTATGACCACTCGTCGTACACCAGCAGCAATAATTGCATCTGCACAGGGTGGTGTTTTTCCAAAATGACTACAGGGTTCGAGGCTAACGTATACGGTGGCACCCCTAGCCTCTTCGCCTGCATCTCTTAATGCGTGGATCTCTGCGTGAGGTGTACCTGCTTTATCATGATACCCTTCCCCTACGATCTGATTCTCTTTTACAATTACGGCACCGACCATCGGGTTTGGGTTAGTTCGACCCCTTGCTTTTTCAGCTAACACTAGGGTTCTCTGCATATACTGTTCATCTATCTTCTCCATCACAAACCATTCTCCTTAATTTCTATGTCCATTCCTTAATGGCAAAATAAAAAACCCCGATAATTCGGGGTTTAAAAGCGCAAGTGTATAAAAGCAGACAGCACTTCTCAACTAATGCAGCTACTAATACATCCCTCTTCTCCCATCCAGACTGTTACTGTCGGCCCCGGAATTTCACCGGATCCTGCCCTAAGGCTCGCGGGCTTTACCGCCGATAGGGAATTTCACCCAACCCCGAAGAAAGGTAATAACCTATAAATTTGTCTTTATACTAGCACTACACGACATATTGGTCAAGCTATTGAGCGTTTTTTAACGTTTTAATCGCCTGTTCAATGGAAGGTGCACCAAAAACATAAGAGCCTGCAACCAGAACATCGGTACCCACACGCTGTAGTTCCCTCGCATTTTCAGCATTTACTCCACCATCTACTTGAATTAAACAACTGCTGGAACAACTCTCCTTCATGGCTCTTAATCGTTGAATCTTTTCAATACTTGAGGCAATAAATTTTTGCCCGCCAAAGCCAGGGTTTACACTCATAATTAAAGCCAAATCAATCTCTGGCATGATTTCTTGCAGCATACTAATAGGTGTAGCCGGATTCAAAGCAACCCCAGCTTTTTTCCCCGCCTCTTTAATTAAAGAGACCACTCGGTGCAGATGATTACAGGTTTCAACATGAACCGTTACTAAATCAGCACCCGCTTCAATAAAAGCAGGAATCATTCTTTCAGGATTTTCAATCATTAAATGAACATCAAACAACAATTGACTCTCATTTCTTAAATCGGCAACGATTTGCGGTCCTAATGTTATGTTAGGAACAAAATGCCCGTCCATAACATCGATGTGTAACCAATCGGCTTTTGCCTCTTCTACGCGTTTCACTTCTTCTGCAAGGTATGCAAAATTAGCTGATAATATTGATGGAGCAACGAGTACCACTAATAGCACCTCTCATTTTCTATAATTTCTTCAAGCATGGAATAATAATGTTTATATCGTAATTCTAATATTTCGCCATCCCTAACCGCATCTTTTACTCCACATTCATTTTCTTTATAGTGCAAACAGTTTGCGAAATGGCACTTCTTATCATATCTACGGAAATCCGAAAAGTAGGAAACAAATTCACTTCGATCTATTCGGGGTAATTCAAGTACGCTAAAACCAGGCGTATCAGCCAACCATCCCCCTTCAATCAGAGGATATAGCTCGACATGCCGGGTAGTATGTTTGCCCCGGCCAATTTTTTCACTGACCTCCTGAGTGCGAACAGAAGTTTGTCCCCCTAACCTATTTAGAAGACTGGATTTACCTGCTCCAGACGGACCTGCAAGAACGGCGATTTGCCCTTTAATCAGTAATTGTAACTCGATCAATCCAACATCCTGTTTCGTAGAAGCCTCAATCACATCAAATCCAGCCTTAGGATAATATTCTCTGATTAGTTTTATTCGGTCATCTCCAGGCAAATCACATTTATTTAATACAATTACTGGTCTCATTCCACTATACTCAGTCAAAAACAGAAGACGATCCAACAACATCAGATCAGGATTCGGTTTTTCAAATGCCAGAACAATGAGAACCATATTTACATTGGCCACTTTAGGGCGGTAAAGCTGATTGACCCGCTGCAATCGTTTTTCCAGAATTCCCTTACCTTCTTCTAACAAGGAAATAAGGACACGATCTCCAGTAACAATTTTATCCTTAAGTTTTCCTCGGGTCCTGCATTCATACACATTTCGGTCATCATCCTGTACATAATAAAAGCCACTGTAGTTTCGAATAACCAGTCCTTCTAACTGAATGCCGTCCATCGCTTCCTCCTGCCTTAAATTAATTTAACTCAAACGTCTTATCAAGTATTCCATTAAGAAATACTTCAGCTCTCCCGGTTCCAAAATAATTAACACCTGCAAAAACGTTGTCTTCTGCCTGATGCATCATATTATAGACCTCACGTTGCCCTCTGGCATCTGTAACACGAATAACCACCTTATAGTACTCCTGATCAGAAGGCAGTTTAATTTCTAAACTCTTGATTTGTGCAGTAGGTCCTGGGCCAGTGCTTAAAACAATCCTCACACTGCTGCCTTCTTCGACCAATACGCCAGACGCCACATCCTGCGAAGAAACCTGATTTTCAAAAAATGCTATGCTTTCTTCTTTGGTTACACCAGCAAGAATAATATTACTCTCATTCAAAAGTTTATTTGCATCCTCCAGTGTACGTCCTACAAGTCCCGGCATTTTCACCCGCTCGGGACGTTCTCCTTTACTGACCATAACATCAACGGAGACACCAGGCTTTACCTCGGTATTTGCATAGGGATCCTGTGAAATCACAAGGCCCTCTTTATATTTTGCGTCAAAAATTTTGTCTGTTTTCCCAAGTTCTAAATCTTTGTTTCTCAAGCGAACCGCTGCTTCCTGAATATCAATCCCTCTAATGTTCGGAACCGTGATCAACTCGCTGCCTTTACTGATAATCACCTTAATCTCACGTCCTGCTTTTACATTTCTTTCTGCTGATGGATCCTGGGAAATTATGAAGTCTTTTTCTATTTCATCAGAAGATTCTTCACCGATGACAGTCATCACCAGTCCAAGATCTGACAGTGTCTCATTAGCTTCTTTGATATTCATTTCTTCAACATTAGGCACCGCAACCTCATCACCAAAGAAGTTATCGCCTAAGACATATATACCCCCTAAAAACAACCCTAGAATTGCCGCAATCATAAGCACAATACCCAATGGAGTGATCTTTTTCTTTTTTCTCATATCACTATCATCCCCTTCGCAATCAACCGGCGCCATTATAATTGTACGATCGTTTCGTCTTCGTCCGGTGTATTCTGCCCCCCCCTGTGAATGATAATTGAGTAAGGCATTTCTCATTTCCTGGGCTGTTTGATATCTTTGGGATGGATGCTTATCTATCGACTTTGTGATAATTGCTTCAATGCTAGCAGGAATATCCTGATTCATAGAACGTGGTGCTACCGGTTCATCATGGATATGCTTAAGCGCCACAGTGATCGGACTTTCTGCCTCAAAGGGCACCCTACCAGTAAGCATTTCGTATAGAACACACCCCGCAGAGTAGATATCGGTTGTCCTATCAAGAGGCTCTCCCTTGGCCTGTTCTGGTGAAATATAATGTACGGATCCAACGATATTTTTGCCATATGTAATCGTTGCCCCATTAATCGCCCTCGCTATACCAAAATCAGCAACTTTAACCATTCCATCGTTAGTAATTAGTATATTATGTGGTTTTATGTCACGATGAATAATGCCTTTCTCATGAGCATGATGAATCGCATCACAAATCATAATGGCTATATCAATTGCCTGTTCAACTTCTAATGGGGCTGATTGACGGATAAGCTCGTTGAGTGATTGCCCATCTATATATTCCATAACAATAAAGTAGATTTCGTCATCCTGTCCAACATCATATACGTTAACAATGTTTGGATGTGAAATCCGGCCGACAGATAGTGCTTCCGTCCTGAATTTTTCTACAAAACTGGCATCATTGGCATACTCATTCTTTAAAATTTTTACCGCAACAATACGATCTAAAATTCTGCAACGAGCCTTATAAACGATTGCCATACCGCCTTCTCCGACTTTTTCAATCAGTTCATAGCGGTCCCCTAGTATCCTGCCTTTCAAAATTGCTACCTCCTACACTATACACTGATCAGGATCATAGTAATGTTATCATGACCGCCTCTATCCAATGCCAATTTTACCAGACAATGAAGAACAGCCTCTGTATCTTGTCCATTTATTAGTGCTTCCAATATCTCTGCTTCTGTTAATAGGTCAGTTAATCCGTCAGTACATAATAAAATATGGTCCCCCGATTGCAGCAGCTCTGAATATAAATCAATTTCAACCTCCCGATATACACCAAGCGCTCTAGTTAACACATGGTTATACCGGTTTGATGTGCTGTCTTCCTTATTGAGCAAACCATCTTTATACATTTGTTCCGCGAGGGTATGATCCTGACTAATCTTACGAATTTGGTTGTCTCGCACTAGAAAAATACTACTATCCCCTACATGAGCAACAACAAGCTTTAAATCAACAACAACCGCAGCTGTAATTGTTGTCCCCATCTCATACAGTTCTGTATCTCCTTTAGCTCTTTCCCAGATACACTGATTAGCATTCACTACCGCTTGAAGCAGTACCCCCGAAGCGTCTTCTTTAAGCGAAAAAGCAGCTGTTTCTTTCAGGCAATTTACAGCAAGTGTAGCCGCTACATCACCGCCCTTATGACCACCCATTCCATCACATACCACATATAGATTTTTCTCTTCATCAATTAAAAGACGGTCTTCATTTTTTTTTCTTTGTAACCCAATGTCACTTATCCCAACAACCCTCATAATCCACCTCAATAAACCCAAACATTTACTAAAAACTTCTACAAATATACATATTTTTCCTGATCAGCGTTCCTTATTTGCTGCTAATTGTCCACAGGCAGCCTCAATATCGCTCCCATGCTCCTCTCGCAAAGTAACATTTAGCCCTCCATCTACCAGTTTATTATAAAAAGCTCTGATGCTGGTTTGAGAAGGTTTCTTGAACGGAAGTCCTTCAACTTCATTATAAGGAATTAGATTTACGTTTGCCAGCAGTGGTTTTATCATTTTAATCATACGTTTCGCATCTGAAGTGCTGATATTAACGTCATCAAGCATTATATATTCAAAGGTAACCCGTCTATTGGTCATCCCTGCATAGCTCTCAACAGCATCCATTAAAACTTCCAATGGATATTTTTTGTTCATAGGAATTAATTCATCTCGCAAATCATTTTCAGTAGCATGCAAAGATATCGCCAATGTAATCTGCAGATCCTCTTTGGCTAACTTATGTATCCCTTTTGCCTCCCCAGAGGTTGAAACTGTAAGATGTCTTTGTCCAATATTCATCCCCTGATAATCATTTAGCATATAAATTGACTTCAGTGTCTCATCATAATTAAGCAACGGTTCTCCCATTCCCATATATACAACACTATTGATCAAAGGACCATCAATTGTTTTCACCTTCTTGGCCAACTCTCTTCTTGAGCTCAAAACCTGCCCCGCAATCTCCATTGCCTGCAAATTTCTTTGAAAACCAGATGCACCCGTTGCACAAAAACGACATCCAACCGGACATCCAACTTGCGTAGAGATACAAAGAGAATAATTCGTATCCTTTTCTTTACTCTGAGGAATAACCACGGTTTCTATTCGCTTTCGATCCCTTAATTCCATCAAATATTTCCGTGTTCCATCCATTGACACACGTTGTTTCAATACTCTTGGAATCGACACAACTACCTTTTCATCCAGTTTTGCACGAAGGTCCTTGGGTAAATCCGTCATATCATAAAAGGAATGCGTTTCTTTTTGATAAATCCATTTATGAATCTGCCTGGCTCTGAACTTCTTTTCCCCAATGGATTCCATAAAGTTTTCCAGTTCATCTATGCTTCTTCCTAATAATTCTGTTCTATTCAGTGTATTCATCGTTTCTTTCCTTTTTTTTCTTCATCTTTGCGAAAAACATTCCATCCGTTTGGTATTTACCTGGGGTGATGGTTAACATACCAATTAATGCATCGCTTCTATCTTTTTGGTCCAGGTTTACCCCTGAAATCTCATCTGCAAATCCTTCCAGACAGAATTCCTCATTATCTCTTAAAAAGGCACGTACCATGTTTTCATTTTCCGCTTTATTTATAGTACAGGTGGAATAGACCATATGTCCATCGTTTTCAACCATTTGTGCAGCCTTATATAGAAGTTTTCTCTGAAGAATAAGCAATTCACCCATCGCCTCTTCTGTTTGATTCCATCTGGAATCAGCTCTGCGATTTAAGACACCCCATCCAGAACACGGTGCATCCAAAAAGACATACCTTGCTTTTGAGTTCTGATCCAAACCAAGGATATCTTGCGCCCATCCATTAACAATCTTTATTCCCAATCTCTTAGTGTTTTCATTAAGAAGATTGACTTTATGTTCATAGAGATCATACGCTCTGATTTTACCATAATCACCCATGTACTCCGCAAAATGCGTTGTTTTGCCCCCCACTCCGCAGCAGAGGTCAAGCAGTATCTCGCCTGACTCGGGGTTAAGGATTGAAGCTGCAAGCATAGCCGCCTCATTCTGAATATAGAATAATCCATCACGATAAGAAGACAAACGCATTATGCTGGTGGGCATTCTTTCAAGCACCAAAGCCCATGGAGTAAATATAGATTCCGTTACCTGTACCCCTTCCTGACACAACCGTTCTCTCAGTTCATCGCGAGAAGTTTTTAATAAGTTAGGCCGAATGATAACAGAAGATGGTTTATTCCAGTATTCCAACATTGCCAAACTTTTTTCTTGTCCCCATTGGTCAAGAAGAGTACTGACCAACCATTCCTGTTGTGAATACTTAACAGTAAGAAACTCACTTTTCGTGGTTGACGGCAAAGAGAGCTGATTATACTCTTTATTTATTTTTCTAAGCACACCATTTACCACGGGACTTAATCCTTTAGCCCCTTTTTTTCTGCATAGTTCCACAGCACTATTCACAATGGCATAATCAGGAACCCTATTCATAAAAATCAGTTGGTATACAGACATGCGCAAAAGATTTCTCACCCACGGATTCTGCTTTTGCACAGGTTTCTTTAAAAATAGAGCAAGCACCCAATCCAGGTGCTTTACCATACGTATTGAACCATTTACCGCTTCTGTCACAAAGTTTTTATCGTTCTGCGACAATTGGCTATGCTTTAAATGTTTATCCAGACTCAGGTTACTATAAGCCCCATTTTCTAACACATCATAAATGATATCAAGGGCGACTTCCCTAGCACTATCAGCTTTTGACTGGTTTAATGGTTTGGTCATTTCGACCTCCTATATCTTGTTCTACTCATCACTGCTTCCCATAAATATCATTACATAGTATAAAAGATTAGCCAGTGCAGTTAATGTTGCTGCCAGATAAGTCAATGCGGCAGCACCCAAAACTCTTTTGACCATAGGAATTTCTTCATTGCTAACCAATCCTATCTCAGCTAATTGAGCAACCGCCCTGCGAGAGGCATTCAGCTCTACAGGTAGTGTCACCAAATGGAACAAGACGACAGCCGAGAACAGAACAATCCCCACAAAAATCAGGTCACTGATATTTAAAAACAGCCCTACTAATAGAATTGGAAATGAAGCAGAGGATGCGAAATTCGTTATTGGCACAATCTTATGGCGAAGTTCCAGGGGTCCATATTGTTGACTGTGCTGAATTGCATGACCACATTCATGCGCTGCAACCCCAATGGCCGCAATAGAATTATTCCCATATACCGTTTCAGATAAACGTACCACGTGAGCAGATGGATCATAATGATCCGACAAGGATCCTCGAACCGCTTCCACCTTAACATTTCCACCCATACCGTTCCTTCTCAACAATGTTGCAGCTACTTCTGCACCACTGTACCCACGGGCAGATTTCACCTGCGAATATTTTTTAAAGGTCGATTTCACCTTAAACTGTGCATACAGCGAAAAAATAAATGCAGGCAGGATAAGCATCAAATAAAATCCCATTATTTAACCTCCTCTAGCAACGCTCATTAAAGCGGCTTCTACTTTGTTTAAATCTACGCTGGTATCTATACACGGTCCATTGGGTCTGCAGTTCAATACACCCAGCACTGGAATCAAACCCGTATCCTGAATCCCAGCAGACAAATCTCTTTCACATGCAACCGCGACAATCACTTCCGGACGAAGCTCTTTCACCCATTTTCTTGCCAGGGTCCCCCCGGTCGCAACTCTAATTTCTGCATGATACTTATTGGCCAGATTTATCAAATCACCAATGGAACATTTTCCACATTGTTTACAGTTACTAACATCCATAGTGATTTTACGTGGACAGTCTGAATTTTGTAAACAATGAGGCAGTAATAGTAAGATTTTTTGCCCGGGTACCTTTATTTTTTTTGATTTTACCAGATTATTGTTTACTGCAATATACGAACGTAATATTTTCTGTTTATTAATTCCTAATAATCTGCCAACCGAGATCGTAAGCGGAAACAAAACTTCATCAGCAATATGACTTACCTTTTGAAAAAACGATATGTCCTGCCGTTTCAGAATCATTATCGTAATCCCCAAAATTCCGATAAAAAGAATCCCAAACAATACAGCCACGCTACCCATGACGATGATCATTAACATTTTGCTAATAAACAGTTCTTTATGTTGAACAAACAGCCAAAATACAAAAGCAATCAAGATGATGACAAGCAGACTAACCCCCATAAGCCCCACATAGACTCTTTTTCTGCTTTCCATCCAACCTTCCTCCTTATTCCAGGATATCTCCCGGCTTTAATTGAAAGCCCTGTAAGAACTCCCTGGATATCATCCTCCTTTTACCGGCTTTTTGTACTTCCAGAACTTGTATCATGCCTTTTCCTGTCTGAACAATAAATCCATCATTAATAATACGCATTATTTCTCCTGGCGTCCCTTCCGATTCATTTTCAACAATCCTTGTAGAAAAAACTTTAAATCGTTCTGATTGAAAAGTTGTATACGCACCTGGCACTGGACTCAACCCTCTAATTTTATTAACAATTGTCGTTGCCTCATCGTTCCAGACAATGGCCTCTTCTTCACGGCTAAGACGCGCAGCATAAGTAGCCTTATTAGCCTCTTGCTTACGCCTGGGAATGGAACCACTTTCCAATACCGCAATGACATCAATGAGCAGTTCAGCTCCACTTAGTGCCAATCTATCTTCTAATTTTTCGTGATCCATATCCTCTTCGATAATAACCGGAACCTGCATAATAATGTCACCGGTATCAAGGCCTTCGTCCATAAACATAATTGTGTTTCCTGTAGTCTTTTCCCCTGCCATAAGTGCCCTTTGAATAGGTGCCGCTCCTCTGTACTTTGGGAGCAATGATGCATGTACATTCAGGCATCCAAGGCGAGGATAATCAAGAATTTCTTTGGGAATAATCTGCCCATAAGATGCAACCACGATTACATCTGTTTCCCATCCTCTTACTTTTTCTATCGCTTCCGCAGACCGAATTTTTTCTGGTTGATATATATCGATCCCTAATTCAGCGGCAAGTTCTTTTACTGGTGAGGGCAACATTTTCTTGCCTCTACCTTTTGGACGATCGGGCTGGGTAACCACTCCCACAATTTCATATTTTGATTCCCAGAGTTTTTGCAAGGATGGAACAGCGAATTGTGAGGTTCCCATAAAAAGTATCTTCAAATCCCAATCTCCTCCTGTCTATTAATTGTCATCCCGTTTTACTTCTGTAGCCTTATCGGTAATTAAAACACCATGCAGGTGGTCAATTTCATGTTGAAGACACCTGGCAAAAATATCCGACGCTTCATACTCTACCCTTTCGCCATCCCGATTTAACCCATGTACTCTGATGCTTTTTGCACGGTTCACCCAGGCAACCACTCCAGGCACACTCAAACAACCTTCTGTCCCTATCTCTTCTCCGTCTTTAAAAGTAATTTCGGGATTGACTAATTCAATCAGACCTTCTCCCACATCTACGACAATCATTCGTTTCGAAATACCGATCTGTGGGGCAGCCAATCCTATGCCATCTGTCGCATACATGGTGTCACTCATATTGTCCAATGCCCGAATTACACCTGCATTGATTTTCTCTACCGGCAATGCCACCTGCTTTAAGACTGGATTTGGTACAGTCACAACCTGATACACAGCCATTTTTCTTCCTCCTTACATCGTTATTATTGGATTCATTTCAATTTCTATTCGAAGCCCTGCAGGTTTATCCCTGGATGTCAGCACCCTGCCCAGGCTATTTAAAAACAACAAACTAGTACTTTTTATAAGCATCTGATATCGAAACCTCCGTCTAATTCTAAAAATAGGACACCGTGCTGGCCCCAGGACAGTCAATTCTTCCTCGCTGGAATCGGTAACTTCACTGATGAAATCCGTTAAAAAATCAGCAAACTGTACACACTCGTCTTCCAGTTCCCCACTGATTACGATTCTTAGCAAATAGCAAAACGGGGGATATTGCAATAGTTTTCGATTTTTTATCTCCTGCATATAGAACCCAAGATAGTTTTGACTCGCAGCCATTTCAATAACTGGATGTTGCGGGTTATAGGTTTGGATAATAACTTCGCCTGGGATAACCCCTCTTCCCGCCCGACCTGCAGCCTGAACAAGCAGTTGGAAACAGCGTTCACCGGCACGAAAATCCGGTAAATTAAGCATGCTATCGGCATCTATAATACCAACCAGCGACACCCGAGGATAATCCAAGCCTTTGGCTACCATTTGCGTACCAATTAGAATATCTATGTCGCCACTTTTCATTCCTTCAAGAATCTCAAGCTGTGATCCCTTTTTCTTACTGGTGTCAATATCAAGCCTGGCAACCCTGGCTCGAGGATATAGTTTTTTAACTTCCTGTTCGATCTTCTGGGTGCCTGCTCCTACCATCTGCAAATGATTGCTTCCACAGTTTTTACACTTGGATTGAAGGCTTTCCTGATAATTGCAATAATGACACATATTCACCTGCATATCCTGATGGAAAGTCATGCCAACTGAACAGGACGGACATGTAGAAATACTACCACATTCTCTGCAAATAGTCATGGGTGAATACCCACGTCGATTAATAAACAGGATGGTCTGTTCTCCCGCAGCCAAACGGTGCTGGATTTTTGATTGTAATAGCGATGACAATACTTGTCCATTTACCGATCTATACGATTGTCTAAGATCCTCTATGATTACTTCTGGAATATCTGCTTCACCAATACGCTCTGGAAGGCTTATCAGTTTACTTAACCCTGTCATGGCGCCATAGAATGTTTCCATAGAAGGGGTTGCACTCCCTAACAATAAAACAGCGTCTTCAATACTGGCTCTTTTCCTGGCGACATCTCGCGCATGATATTTCGGAAATTCTTCTTGTTTATAGCTGTTTTCTTGCTCCTCATCCATGATAATCAGGCCCAGATCCGCAATAGGAGCAAAAATAGCCGATCGGGGACCAAGCACCAATCGAGCATCTCCATTTCGAATCCGTTCCCACTGATTATACCGTTCTGTTTGTGACATACCGCTATGTAATACAGCAATTTCCGGTATTCGACTTGAAAATATTGAAACCAGTTGACGGGTAAGCGCAATCTCAGGAACCAGAACAATAACACCCTTACCCTTGTTTAAAGCAACCTGTGCTGCGTGTACATAAACCTCCGTTTTACCGCTTCCGGTAATACCGTACAATAGAAATTCTCTGTTTTGCTCATCATGAAGTGCAGCGGTCAATATCTGTACAGCCTGTAACTGTTCAAGCGTCAGTTCATAACCAGGGTTATCAATGACCGTTTTATTTCGTACTTTCATTATTAATTCTTTATTCAGCAATGTCTTTATAGATAATACCGGAAATTCCTTGTGCAGTTGATTTGCCTCAACCTGTCCTGACACAATAATACTGTTGAGGATTTCTGCTTGGCGCGGCGCCTTCCGCTTAAGTTTTTCAACATCAAATGTTTTATTTAATGCAGGTCCTGGAACATAAGAATATTGATCCAGATAAGGCCTTGCAGATTTATATTGACCCGTTATGATCAAATACCCCTCTTTGATTAGCTGCTCTATTTCCTCCTGATCTGACAACGACAGCGCCCTGGTTAGGCTGATTTCTCCTTTTTCCCATATTTCTTCAAACAGCGATTCATTGAACTCTCGCCCCTTGCTTTTTTCATCATTAAACAATTCCTTAGAAATGCACGGTATCAGGACTTTAGCCTTTTTCTTTCGGAGACTTGGAGGCACCATCAATCCCAATGCTGTAGCGGGAGAACAAAAATACTCTTCAGACATCCAATAAGCCAATTGTAATAGCGTATGATCAAATACCGTTTCCTCATCTAGTAACCGTAAAACAGGTTTCAGTTTTAACATGAGGGCAATCTCATTGTCCTTTATTACATAACCTTCTCTTTTTTGACCTGCAAAATCAACCAGTACTCTTTTACCAAAAAGGGACTCCTGCTGCATTGATTCAGGAAGGAAATACGTATACACCGGATAATCACGCCCAGTTGGAATGTCTATTAAAAGTTCGACAGATCTCATGTTATCCTCCCTCCAATTGAATACAGCGTATACCGCAATAGACCACTCTCTTATTTTTTACAACGATTTACAAAAAAGTTCTACTAGCGCTTCCCAAACAAAATAAATAGGCGGGATTAACCCGCCTTCAAAATAAAAAAATTCACGCTATTATACTACTGTATCCTATAATCCAGCAGCTTTTTTGATCAACTCCGCTTTATCTACATTTTCCCATTTAAAATCTTGATCTTCTCTCCCAAAATGTCCATAAACAGCTGTTTTTCTAAATATCGGTCGTCTTAATTCAAGATCTCTAATAATTGCAGCCGGACGAAGGTCAAAATATTCTCTGATGATGGCAACAATTTTTTCTTCTGCTATTTTTCCTGTACCAAAAGTTTCTACAGCAATGGAAACCGGATGAGCCACCCCAATTGCATAAGCCAACTGTATTTCACAACGATCAGCAACCCCTGCAGCTACAAGGTTTTTAGCTACATACCGTGCGGCATAAGCAGCTGAACGATCAACTTTTGTTGCATCCTTACCTGAAAAAGCACCGCCTCCATGTCGTGCCATTCCTCCATATGTATCTACGATAATTTTTCTGCCAGTTAACCCACAATCCCCTTGTGGCCCCCCGATAACAAAACGCCCCGTAGGGTTAATAAAATATCTGGTTTTATCATCAAGCATTCCCGCGGGAACTACTGTTTTAACTACATTTTCAATGATATCCTTCTCAATGGTTACACCATCAACATCTGGATGATGCTGTGTAGAAACAACAACGGTATCAATACGAACAGGTTTATCGTCTTCATACTCTACCGTAACCTGTGTCTTTCCATCCGGACGAAGATAGTCTAAGATTCCCTCTTTGCGAACCTGTGTCAATCGCATGGCCATTTTGCTCGCAAGTATGGCCGGCATCGGCATTAATTCCGGCGTTTCATTGGTAGCATAGCCAAACATCATTCCCTGATCACCTGCTCCAATGGCCTCGATATCAGCTTCGTCCATTTCTCCCTTTTTAGCTTCGAACGCCTGATTAACGCCCATCGCAATATCACCCGATTGTTCATCAAGAGACATCATAACCGCGCAGGTTTCACTGTCAAATCCATATTTAGCTCTGGTATAACCTATTTCAGCTATGGTATGCCTTACCACTTTGGGAATATCCACATAACAGTTCGTACTGATTTCCCCGGATACCATAACTAAACCAGTAGTAACCAGCGTTTCAGCGGCAACCCTACTATTTGGATCCTGTGCAATAATAGCATCTAAAATAGCATCTGAAATTTGATCTGCCATTTTATCTGGATGTCCTTCTGTAACTGATTCTGAGGTAAAAAGCCGTTTGGTCAATGATACCTCTCCTTTCCCCATTTGTATATTATCTAAATAATCATTTACTTAAAACAAATCTGCAACCTTATCCAATATTTTACCAGCTACATCTTCTTTACTCATCTTCGGCAAAGAGGTAATGCTTCCCTGTCTGCTGATAAAGGTTACGATGTTTGTATCAACAGCAAAACCCGCCCCTTCCATTGTTACATCATTAGCCACAATAAAATCCAGGTTTTTACTTGATAACTTCTTCTTTGCATTATCAAAAACATGTTCCGTTTCAGCCGCAAAGCCCACCATGATTTGTTTTTCCAGTTTGCATTTTCCCAATTCCTTAAGAACATCTGGCGTACCAACCAGTGGCAATACCAATTCCTGTGATTCCTGCTCCGTTTTCTTTAACTTTTGTCCCACCACTGTGCTGACCTTGAAGTCCCCTACTGCTGCAGCACCTATAATTGCGTCACAGAGGCTTTGTTTTTGCTTCATAACGTCGCACATTTCATCGGCGCTCCACACCTGAATAAATTCCACACCTAATGGAGGGTTCAACGATGAGGGTCCAGATACAAGAATGACCTCCGCGCCTCGTTCTCTAGCTTCGGTTGCTATTGCATATCCCATTTTTCCGGTCCCTCTGTTGGCAATAAAACGCACAGGATCGATATCTTCACACGTCGTGCCGGCATTGACCATAATCCGTTTACCTGATAAATCTTGCTTTTTGGGATAAAGTAAACTTATAATCTGATCATAAATTAAATCAATCGAGGGAAGTCTGCCTTCCCCTGTTACTCCACAAGCAAGTAACCCGGAATCCGGATCCATAATTTGATATCCATGATGAATCAGGAATTGAATGTTTTCCTGTACAATTGAATTCCTATACATATTCGTGTTCATCGCAGGAACAACAAGTGTTGTCGCCGTATTTGCCACGACAACTGTTGAAAGAAGATCGTCTGCAATACCATGAGCCATTTTGGCAATAAAATTCGCAGTAGCAGGAGCTATTACCAGAAGATCAATTTCCTCAGCAATTCCGATATGCTGCACTTTCCATTCCCGCGTTTCGTTCCAAAGGTCAGTTACAACTTCTCGTCCCGATAGCGTCTTCAAAGTAAGAGGCGTAATGAATTTTGTGGCACCCTCTGTCATCATCACAACCACATCAATATCATTCTTTTTCAGTTTACTTACAAGATCAGCGATTTTGTAAGATGCAATTCCCCCTGTTATCCCTACACCTATCGTTTTCCCCATCATTTCACTCCTTAACCGATGTCACATTTTATTTATTTAATATTTCAATGCGACCACTTGTAACATCATCAAGAGCATTTGTCACCATCGTTGACAAACGATAGTTTTCATCATTTTTAGCTTGTTCTGACAATTCCCTCGCCCTTTTTGACACTGCCACTACCACGGCATATTTACTGTTTCCGATTCTAATCAATTCTCTAGTTGTCGGAGGAATCAACAAAATCACCCCTTTAAATTATAATATTTTATTCGACATCTCTCTGCTTGAATGATCGATTGTACATCCCTGACTGCATCATTCAGATCATCATTCACGACCACATAATCATAGTACACAACCTGTAATAACTCTGATTGGCAGGCAACCAACCTTCTTTCAATGCTTTCCTGGGTATCTTTTCCTCTTCCGCACAGCCTAGATACCAGTTCATCAATGCTGGGTGGCTTAATAAAAATATAAACAGCATCAGGCATAGTTTTCTTAATCTGCATGGCTCCCTGTATGTCAATTTCCAGCAAAACATCCTGTCCTTGCTCTAGTTTTTCTACTACATAAGGTCGCGGCGTTCCATACATATTGTTATAAACATGCGCGTACTCCAGAAACTGTTGTTCATCTGCCATTTGTTGAAATTTATCTTTACTAACGTAATAGTAATCCCTGCCATCAACTTCACCCTCTCTAGGAGAACGCGTGGTAGCAGAGACTGATAGGTTAAGATTGTTTACGTTTTTTAATAACTCTTCCCGGATCGTACCTTTGCCAACGCCTGAAGGACCAGAAATTACAAATAAAATACCTCGTCTGTCCATCCCTTATTTTCTCGCTTTCTAAAGGCTATACATCTTCATTCACTGTATCTTTTGATGTTAAACGATTAGCCACTGTTTCTGGTTGAACAGCTGAAAGAATAACATGTCCACTATCTACCACTATTACAGCTCTGGTTCTTCTTCCATAGGTAGCATCTATCAAAACACCCTTTTCTCTCGCTTCCTGAATAATCCTTTTTATGGGAGCTGATTCTGGGCTTACAATGGCAACGATGCGATTGGCAGCAACAATATTCCCAAACCCAATATTGACCAATTTGATTTCCATATGGAATTACCTCCCGTTCTCATTTATTCTATGTTCTGCAGTTGCTCCCTTATTTTTTCAAGCTCTGCCTTTACGTCAACAACGATTTGATTCATGGTTATATCACTTGATTTAGAAGCAATGGTATTAATTTCTCGGAACATTTCCTGTACCAGAAAATCACATTTTCTTCCTATGTTATCCCCAATATTAATCAGGTCCTTCAATTGGCTAATGTGACTTTTCAATCTTACGATTTCTTCCGTAACACTCGATTTATCTGCAAAGATCGCAACTTCTTGAATGATTCTGCCTTCATCCTGAAACTCTTTATTGATCATTTCATTAATGCGGTTTTGAAGTTTTTCCTCATACTCCATTGATACCTTTGGTGATCTTGCTTCCAACACCAAAACCTGTTCCAGTATATAGTCATTTCTATTTAAAATATCAATGGCTAGCGTTTTTCCTTCTTTGCTGCGCATATCAAGCAGGCTATCAATGCACTGATCTAACACCTTTTCAAGGATACTCCACACTTTTTCATTATCTTCTTCTTCGTTTATCAGTGTATAGACATCGGGTAATCGAAAGATATCAAGCACCTTAATATCACCTGAAATATTTAGATCCTTTGCTAAATCCTTCAAAGAATTATGATAAGCCATCGCCAATTCTTTGTCAACCTTGATAGTTCTTATCGACTCCTCTGTCTTTTCAATATTAATTCCTATTTCCAGACGTCCTCTGCTAATGCTTGTCTTTACTTTTTCTTTAATGCGTTCTTCTAACAAAAGATATCCGCGCGGCATGCGAATGTGGACATCAAAAAAACGATGATTCACACTTTTCAATTCACAATTAATGGAGTAACCACATTCGTCTATCTGACCCTTCCCAAAACCTGTCATGCTTTTAATCATGTTAAAACTCGACCTTTCCTATCGCATTATACATCCTATCAAATGCCTCTTTCATTCGTTCCTTTCCGACGGTTAAAGCGATTCTAAAATAACCTTCTCCATGCTCTCCATATCCGTTTCCAGGTGTAATAATGACACCTGCCTTTTCTAGAACTATTTCTGCGAAAGATGCCGAGGTATATCCTTTTGGAACCGGTACCCAAAAGTAAAAATTTGCTTTGGGTGGTTCAACATTCCACCCCATTCGTTTCAATCCCTCGGTAGCTATATCACGTCGTTCCTGATAAATATTCGACATCTCCTGTATGGATTCCTGCGGTCCTTCTATTGCTTCAATGCCTGCATATTGAACAGCCTGAAACACCCCTGAATCAACGTTTGATTTGAAACGCCCGATCACTTCAATCGCTTCAGGATTACCCGCAGCCCATCCTAACCTCCAACCTGTCATATTATAGGTTTTGGAGAAGGAATGAAACTCAATGCCAACTTCTTTTGCCCCCGGCGCTTGCAAAAAAGATACCGGCTTGAATCCATCATACCCCATTTCAGAATAAGCTGCATCATGGCAGACCAAAATATCATATTCTTTTGCAAATGCTACTACATCTTGGTAGAACCCCAAATCTGCTATCGCACCTGTTGGATTATTGGGATAATTAATAAACAACAATTTCGCACTTTTAGCAATATCTGTAGGAATATCCTGCAAAACAGGTTTATACTGATTTTCTTCGAGTAATGGCATAAAATACGATTTCCCACCTGCTAAAAGGGTTCCGATATTATAAACCAGATAACCTGGATCTGGAACAAGCGTAACATCACCAGCATCCAGATATGCAAAGAATATATGCGCAATTCCTTCTTTCGACCCTAACAATGAAACAACTTCCGTCCTGGGATTCAACTCAACCTGAAATCTTTTTTTTATACCAGTTTGCTACTGCCTGCCGAAATTCCAACAATCCTACGGAACTGGAATATTGATGATTTTCGCTATCGTAGATACTTTGTGCCATGCGATCAATAATATGCTTGGGTGTTGGAAGATCGGGATCACCAATCCCCAAATTTATGATGTCAATCCCCTTTTCCTTCGCTTCGCTAATCTTCTGTTCTATTCTGGCAAATAGATAGGGCGGCAGATGTTGCATTGCATTATTTTCTCTCATCGTAAAACCTCCTGATATTAATTTAAACAAACCTGTCCAATTACAGGGTACCCTTAAAGACTTCCGTGGCTGGACCTGTCATATATACGTGCTGATCATTTTCCCATTCAATAAAAAGATCTCCACCTAAAAGATGTATGGTTGCAGCTCTTTTAGTATATCCATTTAGGATAGACGCAACCAGTGTAGCGCAGGAACCGGTACCACAAGCGAGCGTAATCCCTGCGCCCCTTTCCCACACTCTCATAATAAGTTCATTCTCACTGATTACCTGAACAAACTCAACATTGGTTTTTGCCGGGAACAAAGGATTAACTTCTAATTGAGGTCCCCACTTGTCAACCAAAACCTGATTAATATCGTCCACAAAAATAACACAGTGTGAATTGCCCACCGATACAGCAGTGATATTAAATTGTTGATCTTCAATATGGATCGGTATATTTACATTGGACCCATCTCCACTCATAGGAATTAAAGAGCGTTCCAGTATAGGTTCTCCCATATCCACACGAACAGCACTAACGCTCCCATTTTCCATAATAAGCTCGGGATTCCGAACACCCGCGAGCGTCCGCACCGCCATTATCCTCTTATCGGTTAATTCATTTTCATACGCATATTTAGCAATGCATCGAATCGCATTGCCACACATTTCCGGTTCAGTTCCATCTGAATTGAAAATCCTCATAAAAACATCCAACTCTGGATCTTTCCCAATCATTACTAATCCATCAGCACCAATGCCAAAGTTTCGATCACACATCCACCTTGCCTCGGATTGTAATTTATCTACTGATTCCCATGTCGGTACTTCAACAATAATAAAATCATTTCCTAAACCATGCATTTTCACAAAATCCATAGGTTTACCTGCCTCCCCAGCTTCATTCTTTCTCTTTTAAGATTGTTTCCTACTAAGGTTTAATTTTAACATAATTATTTCCTGAAACGAAAAGGCTTTGATAGGTATACAAAATAAATTTCCATAACAACCGAATTCCTGTGAGAAGCAGAATCACACCCCATTGCCATCCATTCAGCGGCACTGTTTTGAAGGCCCCTTGCATGAACGGCAAATATAACACACAAAGCTGCATTATCACAGAACAAGTAACAGCTACTATAAGAAAACGATTTTTAAAAAACCCAAGCTCAAAAGGACTGTATTTTTCTGATCGACATTCAAACACATAAAATAATTGTGCCATAACAAGCGTTGTAAATGCCATTGTGCGAGGCAATTCCAATCCACTCATCCCACTCATGCGAACACACGCCATTCCAATTACAAATGCAGCCAATGAAATAAAAGCAATATACATCCCTCGGCTAAATATATATACACCCATTTTTCGCGCAAAAATACTTTCATTTTTCGGTCTGGGTTTCCTGGTCATAATTCCCGGTTCAGGAGGTTCAAGTCCCAAAGCCATTGCAGGAAGTCCATCAGTTACCAGATTGACCCACAATATCTGTATAGGAAGTAACGGTAAGGGCATTGCAAACAGAGAAGATACAAACATAACAAGCACCTCACCAATGTTACACCCGAGCAGATATCTTATGAACTTTCTTATGTTATCGTAAATAGCCCTTCCTTCATATACCGCTTCAACAATGGTTGAAAAATCATCATCTGTCAAAATCATGGAGGCCGCTTCTTTGGTTACCTGTGTTCCAGTAATCCCCATTGCTACCCCAATATCAGAAGCCTTTATGGCAGGCGCATCGTTCACTCCGTCTCCCGTCATAGCAACTACATGGCCTTTATTTTTCAGCACTGTTACGATGCGATTTTTATGTTGAGGGGACACCCGTGCAAAAACCCGATCGTTCACAGCACGTTTGTATAATTCCTTATCATTCAGTTGATCAATCTGCAAACCGGTGATCACGCCGCCTTCTTTGCTGATACCAATTTGTTTCGCAATGGCCGCAGCCGTCGAAGGATGATCACCTGTTATCATAATCGGAAAAATACCTGCATCTATGCAATTCTTTACCGATTGTTTCACACCTGGTCGGGGTGGATCAATCATGCCACACATCCCAGTCAGGATTAAGTCTTTTTCAAGATCCTTATCGGTAAGATGCTCCCATTTTCCTTTTTCCAATTTTCTAAAAGCAAATCCTAGTATCCGTAAAGCTTCAGCAGCCCATTCCTCTTGAAGTTTCATGAAATAGTTACGTTCCTGGGTTCTCATTAGATCATTTCTTTCATTCTTTAAGACATATGAACACGTGCCAATGATGACCTCCAAAGCACCTTTAACGAATAAATACTGTTCTCCATTCCGTTCAATAACCACGCTCATTCGCTTTCTCTCTGAATCAAAAGGAATTTCCTTTATTAAATGACCTTGTTTTTCTAAACTTGTATTGCTAGCCAATAACAACAATGCTGCTTCCGTCGGATCACCAAAAAATTCAATCTTTCTATTTTGCTTTTTAATGGATGCATTATTACAATGCAACGAAATATCTATAATCCTATGTATGCCAGGTAGTTTCATTGGATCAACTACATCGTTTTTTCTGATAAATTGTTGTCTATCATTCTGTTCACTTTGTTCCATACGCAAAATGGAATCTACTGAAGCCAGCCTTTGTACTTTCATTTGATTACAGGTAAGCGTACCCGTCTTATCTGAACAAATTACTGTTGTACAGCCAAGGGTTTCGACAGCTGGTAATTTTCTAACAATCGCGTTCCTTTTTGCCATTCTTTGGATGCCGACTGCCAGAACAACTGTAACAATAGCCGGAAGTCCCTCGGGTATTGCAGCCACGGCTAGACTGATTCCCGCCAGGAACATCGTTAAAACAGGTTCTCCTCGATAAATCCCCATGCCCGCCACAGCAGCGCATACAACCATACAAATAATAATCAGTATTTTCCCCAGTTGATCCAATTTTATCTGCAACGGCGTCATCGAACGATCAATTTCAATCATCATTTGCGCAATTTCACCCATTATTGTTTGCATACCTGTTGCAACAACAACACCAGATCCTCTGCCCCTATTTATCGCAGTACCCATAAACACCATATTGGCCTGTTCCGCCAGAGGCGTGTTTACTTCGCAGCAAAGATTTGCATCTTTTTCAACGGGAACAGATTCTCCCGTTAATGCCGATTCATCTGCCTCCAGCGAAAAGCTTTGTATCAATCTAATGTCTGCAGGCACCTTAGTCCCTGCCTCCACTAATACAATATCTCCATCCACCAACTCCTGCGCAAGTATTTGAATTCTTTCACCAGAGCGAATCACTTCAGCATATGAAGCGGCAAGTTTCTTTATTTCTTCAAGTGATTTTTCAGCTTTATACTCCTGTACAAAACCTAAAACCGCGTTGATTAGAACAATAATCATTATAGTAATGGCATCAATCATTGCACCAACCAAACCTGATACTACGGTAGCTCCAAGCAAAACAAGTATCATGGTATCCGTAAACTGGTTCAAAAACATTCTTACAGGATTCATCGTTTGGTCATTAGTGATCATTTCCGAATTATTTGTTTTCCTATTTGCAGCATCTTCACATGACAATCCAGATTTACTACTTTTTAATATGGTTAGGGTTTCGTCTACAGATTGACTCCACCATTTACGTTTCGTCATCGGCTCCTCCACAACACCTTTTTGACCATTTGTATTCCTGCCAAAAAGATAAAAGAACCGCGGACAGCCTTTTTCTACGCGCTTTGTCCTGTCAAGTATTTCCTATCAATATTGGAATAAAATAAACCACCTTGTAGCAAGGTGGTCATTAAGCAAATATTTTATTTTTTCGCAAAAATAATTCGTGAATTAATCATCAAACCTTTAATTAAGCATTCTGATTAGCTATATTTCTTGCATCTCCCTCTGTGAATGCACTTTCTACTATCGTAGCGGCGTACGATATTCCTTCATAATTAAATTGTTGCCCAGCAGAACTGCCTTCATATACACCACAAGCTTTGCCGATAAAACTGCTGACTCTATCGCCAAATAAAATAACATATTGCGGTTGAAGTATTCGAATCTCTTCCATAACAAAAGGCATACAATTCATAATTTCTTCAGGTGTTGGTTTTATTGGAATACCTTCACATTCTTTTCCAGTTAACATGCATACCTTATTTTTATCTAATAGTTTTCCTTCAATAAAACAATTTGCATTCTGACGTGCACTGCATGCTTTCGGCTGACATCTGACCATAAATGTATGATAAACCTTTTCCGTATTAAACGCTTTTTTCACTACGTTTCTCAAATCAATAAGTCGATCCATATCACAGGTAAGACTGCTCTCACATTCAAAAACTAATAGAACATCTGGTTCCAGATCTCCTTTACCGAGAGATGGTTTTCTCATGCATCTAAACAAATTCATGCATCTCTGACATTGTCCGATTCTATCCTCCATACTAATGATGCGTTTAATATTTTGTTCCCTGCTCCCTCTTTCCATCATATCCCCTCCAAACTTTAACCACTAAAAAGGGTTCAGAAATGAAATTAAAATGTTATTTTTTTCCTTTTTCAAAGGCTTTCGACATCCGCTTCCAAATTCCTTCTTTGTATATAAAAAACATCTTCTCAACTTCCTCACATAATTTAAGACAAGCATAATTTTGTTGTAACAAGCAATATAAACGGCAACCGGGGATGGGAACGATTTTAACGCACCCTACGGGTACCACTGATACTCCCTCTGGTCGTTTAAATAGGATGCTGATTACCGCTGATTGTCGCAGATTACCGCTGTTTTATATATTTTTTAAATTATCAGCGTTCATCAGCGAACATCAGCGTAAATCTGCGTTTTCAATTCGTATTTTCTAATTAATATAATAAAAAGACCGCCTTAACACAGGCGGCGCTACAATGATCAACTATAATTTACGAAGATACTCTCTTGTACGTGCATTTACGCCCCAAGTTGCATCGGCCAGTTTAGAAGATATATATTGTCTCATGTTATCATCAATTTCAGCATCTTGTGCATCAAAGAATAGAAAAAACACCCTTAAGATATCAACCATATTAGTAAATAACCGATCCACTGGAGCCTTTTTTAACAAAGCATCCTTTTTTCCGTAATAATAAACCAGCTGCTTTAATACCCATGCAATTTCAACATTTGACCACATTTGCTTTTCTATTATGTCTGAAAATAATGCTTCAGATCCAATTTGGTTTTCCCTGTGCTCTAACTCAGTCCATTCCTTGCTGCCTAAAACAGAAGGAGGCAACATGAGTAACTCGAGATTATTCTCCACTTGACATCCTCCACTATTAATTACTGCAACACCCGTCGCGCTCCTGCATAAGATCTCGCATAGTAGCTTTCACTAAGATTTGTATATATAACGCCTCCGCTTCTTGGGGAACTAGCATGTATGAATTTTCCATCCCCAACATAAATCCCTGCATGATTTACAATTGACGCACCGTTGCAACGGAAAAATACCAAATCGCCGGGAAGTAAACTATTTTTGTCAACGACTGTCCCCATATTAGTTTGATCAGAAGCCACTCTCGGAAGTGCAACACCGACCACGTTATAAACATATTTTGTAAAGCCTGAACAATCAAAACCGTATGGCCCATTCCCACCATAAACATAAGGCACACCTAAAAACTGCTCAGCATATTCGACTATCCGATTTCCTACCTGCCTATCGCCCGCCCTGGAAACAGGATTTGTCTCCACTCGCTGAATCACTAACGTATCTCCAGCCAAAAGAAATTCTCCTGTCAAACCGTTCGCTATCATTAAATTTGTAACACTGGTTCCAAATTTTTGGGCAATACTTGAAAGTGAATCACCTGGTTGAATAACATACACATCCTCTACAGGAGATTCGATTTCAGCTGTTACGTTATTATTAACATCCTCTGGGCAAGTATTTTTTAGTATCAAGACCTGACCAATTTTAATAAAATCTGATTGAAGTCCGTTTAACTCTTGTATCTGATTTATACTGATCCCATGATAATGGGAAATACTCCATAAAGAATCACCCGATTGAACTGTATAATCTACCTGGCTAGCCTGTAAGCTTGTCCCCCCAATGAACAAAAAAAACGACATAATTATAACGGTGACACAATATTTTCTCATTGCTCCCCTACCCTTCGTAAAACTTTCACATCATTTATGATAATTCTACAAAGGATGTGGAAATCCCTTTTTATAACCAAGAAATAATTATAAACTGACTTTATCAAAATATGGGCAATACTCCCCCCCTGATCGTAGGCCACAAACACCGATGAAAATAAGCTGGGTGAAGGCGAGTCACTGGGACAGGTCCGCAGACTCATTTTTGCAATTGCTGGTGGAGAAATATGATGGTTTTTCCTAAAACGAGTCAGCAGACTAGTCCCCGAGACTCACCAAAAAGGTCCGCGTTAAATTCAGCCTATTTTCTTACTAACCCACTTCAACGTTCCAACTGACCAACTGTCCAACTAACCAACTAATAATTCCGCTTATACTCAACCTATTTTCTAATTAACTAAGCTTATTTTAAAGCGTGGTATTCCATAAGCCTTTGAAGGTTATCTTCACCAATACCGGCTGATCCCAGTGCATTTCTATCTTCTGAACTGCCCGGTCCGTGAAAATCGGATCCCCCTGTAATCAATAACTTTTTCTCGGTTGCCAGAGCAAGATAATTTTTGATTTCTTTCGTAGAATGTTTTGGGTAATAAACCTCTATACCTTCCATGCCCATTTTAATGACGCGAAGAACATTCTCCTGACTTTTTATTAGTCCTGGATGCGCCAATACTAGTACCCCCCCAGCATTCTTTATTAATTCGATAGCTTCATTAGGTAAAAATTTGTAGCGCGGAACATAACCCGGGCGTCCCTTACCCAGATACAGTCTAAAGGCTTCTGAAACGGTATTCACATAGCCTTGATGGATCATGGCTCTAGCTATGTGTGGCCTTCCTACCAGTGCACCACCTGCATACCTTTGTACCAGCTCAAAACTTAGATCAAGGCCAGCAACTTTGAGTTTCTCTACCATTGCCTCTGCTCTACTTTTTCTCAGGGTAACGATTTCTTGTAATCTGCTTTCCATGGCCTTATTCTGATCATCAATAAAATATCCGAGAATATGAATCTCTTCTTCGTCCAACTCACTATTCATCTCAATGCCAGGGATAAAAGCAATCTCTATCCCCTTTTCATGAATTAAGTCTTTTGCTGCCTGAAGACCATCAACCGTGTCGTGATCGGTAATCGCTAAACCATTTAACCCTATCCTGTTTGCCTCCAACAAGACCTCTTCAGGAGTTAGCGTTCCATCTGATGCTGTTGTGTGTACATGCAGATCATACATTATTTCGTGCCTCCTTTGTGCGCATTTACAAGACTGCCTTTATTACTTCTAGCCCATTTTTATACAATATCATATTAATTTCATCAGATGTAAATCCCCTGTCCTTTAAATAATCCGGCAGTTTCTTATACGCCCCAATATGAGGCAAAACCACATGATCCGTACCATCAAAATCAGAACCCAGGGCTACATGTTTAACGCCAATTAGATCACAAGCATAAACAATATGATCCATGAAAGCATCAATATCTGCCGATGTGTTTGAAACAAAGTCACTTACCTGACTAATACCCACAACGCCTCCGTGATCAGCCAATGTTTTAAGTTGATGATCATCCAAATTCCTTCGGTGATTACAAAGCGCTTTTATATTAGCATGGGTTACCATTACAGGTAACGAATAAGCGTCCAGCGCATTGTAAAACCCTTTAGGTGCAATATGTGCAAGATCCAGAATCATTCCCAACCGTTCCATTTCTTTCACTACTTCATATCCTTTTTGACTCAGACCGCCTGCCAGAGGTCCCTCACCTACCCCGTCCGCCAAAAGATTTCTATGGTTCCATGTTAACCCCATACTACGCAGTCCTAATCGATAAAACAAACGTAGTATTTCAATATCTTTCCCAATACATTCTGCGCCTTCCAGATGTAAAACACCGCCTAATTTTCCTTCACTCTCTGCTTTTGAAAGATCCTCTTTACAAAAGATCGGAACAATATACTCCTGATTTTTTCCAACTTCACAAAAATACACATCCATTTGCTTCATTATTTTTCGTAAGGTTGAAATTTGGTCTAAAGGCATCGTAAATAAAGCAAAAAACTGCACACCAATTCCAGCTTCATTCGCTCTTTTTAAATCGTATTGTCCATCAGTTTCCAGTAAACACGCATCATTTTCCGTCAAATAGTAGATCGTATCACAATGTAAATCCATTATTCTCATTGTCTCACCTCATTTATTAAAATGACAAAATAAGAACCTGCTTAATAGATTAAGCAGGCTCTTATTAATTCAAACTCAAACATTATCTAGGTTCAATAATCAGTTTGATGGCCGTTCTTTCTTCACCATCAATTATTATGTCACAAAATGCCGGGATGCATATTAAATCCATTCCACTTGGAGCAACAAATCCCCTTGCAATAGCAATGGCCTTCACCGCCTGGTTTATTGCCCCAGCACCAATCGCTTGAATCTCTGCATTCCCCTTCTCCCTTAACACTCCAGCAAGTGCTCCTGCAACCGAATTTGGACTGGACTTAGCTGAAACCTTCAATACTTCCATCATTTGACCTCCCTCAATAATAAATTAACTGCATTTAACAGGTTGCTCTCATAGAAGTATATTCTAACTTGTTTTAACAATTCCTTCTTTTCATTACTAATTTTTGGATAAATTTTCATAATTAATCAGTTACTATGAAATTTTTCTATGCCTTACGAGAAATTCGTTTTACTTCAGTCGTTTTAAAACTCTTTTCATCTATGGATATAACGAGCCCTTCAAACTGCACCGGACCTGTTGCAACCTCAAATCGAGCAGGTCTGCAACTGATAAACTTTTTGATAACATTTTCCTTATCCATTCCAAGTATCGAATTAGATGGTCCTGTCATCCCCAAATCACTTATATAGCCCGTTCCAGCAGGTAATATTTTCTCATCAGCTGTTTGAATATGTGTATGTGTACCAGCAACTGCACTAACTTTTCCATCTAAATAGTGTGCAAGAGCAAGTTTTTCAGAGGTCGCTTCTGCATGAAAATCAACAATAATTATATCTGCATTTCCTTTTACTTCATCAACAATTTTTTCCACAGTTTGAAACGGGCAATCCATAGCAGGCATAAAAACTCGCCCGGATGCATTAATGACAGCAATTTTATAGTTAAAACCAGCTATAAATATATGATAACCCTGCCCTGGACAGGGTGACGGATAATTAGCCGGTCTGATAACCCTCGGTTCATCATCTACAAAATTCAGTATATCTTTGTTGTCCCAAACATGATTGCCCATAGTAATTACATCAATCCCAGCAAAAATTAACTCATCTTTTATGTCTCTGGTTAATCCCCTGCCACCAGCTGCATTTTCTCCATTAGCTATTGTAAATGAAATGTTATATTCTTTTTGAATGGTCGGTAAGTGTTCTTTGACAGCTTTTCGTCCCGGCTTTCCAACAATATCTCCAATCATTAAAAGATTCAAAGAGAATCCCTCCAAATTCTTTTCCTATCAAATTTAACCTAATCACATCTTGACAGATTTCCAATAATATATCAAATAGTATAAAAAACACAGGACCCCTAAAGGCCCTGTGTTTTGACTGCAACTATTTTGCAAATTCAACCTGACGAGTTTCTCGAATAGCGATAACTTTTATTTGTCCAGGATAATCCAACTCCTGTTCAATTTTTCTTGCAATGTCTTTGACAAGATTAATTGACGCAAGATCATCAATTTCCTCGGGTTTTACCATAACTCTAATCTCGCGACCAGCCTGAATAGCAAAGGATTTCTCTACCCCGGAGAATGAATCAGCCAGAGTTTCTAGTTTTTCAAGACGTTTAATATATGCTTCCAGCGTTTCTCTTCTGGCACCAGGTCTAGAGGCTGATATGGCATCAGCAGCCTGTACTAGAACCGCTTCAATGGTTCGTGCTTCAACATCCCCATGATGTGCCTCAATACCGTGTATTACTTCCTTATTTTCACGATATTTCTTAGCCAGATCAACGCCTATCTCAACATGCGAACCTACCACTTCATGATCAACTGCTTTTCCAATGTCGTGAAGCAAACCAGCTCGTTTTGCAAGCATAATATCAACATTTAATTCAGCTGCCATTACACTCGCAAGATAGGCTACCTCGATAGAGTGTTTTAACACATTTTGCCCATAACTTGTCCTGTATTTTAGCCGTCCAAGGAGTTTGATCAGTTCAGGATGAAGTCCATGAACCCCCACTTCAAAAGCAGCTTGTTCCCCCACTTCTCGCAATTCCTGATCTATTTCCTTTTTCGCTTTTTCAACCATTTCTTCTATTCTGGCTGGATGAATTCTACCATCTGAAACCAGATGTTCCAGCGCACGGCGTGCTGTTTCTCTGCGAACTGGATCAAAGGATGAAAGAATGACTGCCTCTGGAGTATCATCAATAATAAGATCAACTCCGGTTAGGGTTTCAAAGGTGCGAATATTTCGACCTTCTCTACCTATTATCCGTCCTTTCATCTCATCATTCGGCAAAGCTACAACCGATACCGTTGTTTCCAAAACAACATCGGCTGCACAACGCTGAATCGCCAAAGAAATAATATTCTTAGCACGCTTTTCACCATCTTCTTTTGCTTCTGATTCAATATTTCGGATCATTAACGCAGTTTCTTGTCGAGTTTGTTGCTCTACATTATACAACAACAACTCCTTCGCTTCCTCTGACGTTAAACCAGATAAACGTTCAAGTTCTTTTAATTGTTGAGTTAGAATCAGCTGCAAATCCTGCTGCGTTTTCTCAAATTCCCGTTCCTTTTCCTGCAACATTTGTTCTTTCTTTTCAATATTATCAGATTTTTTTTCAATTAACTCTTCTTTTTGCTGAATTCTTCTCTCAACTCTATCAAGCTCCCGACGTCTTTCTCTTACATCCCTTTCGATTTCCTGTCGACTACGATGATTTTCATCTCGCGCTTCTAATAATAATTCTTTCTTTTTTGCCTCTGCCTCTTTGGTCCCTTCCTCTATAATTCTTGCAGCCTCTTCTTCAGCTGCACCAATTCTACTTTCAGCAATGACTTTCCTGGCGTAATATCCTCCTGCCAAACCTACTGCCAGTGAAATCATAACTACCACAATGCTTAACAGTGTAGGTGTAGTAATTGTGTTCACCTCCTTTAATTATATAAATATTATTAAATAAAAAACCGAGTTTTCACTCGGCTTATGAAGAAGTTCTCACTTATTGATTTTCATACTTCCGCATCATCTCTGTCTGAATTCATTTGCTATTCGTTATTCACGGCATAACAACATGAGTGAGATGTATGAAACTCACCTTAACCTATAAAAAAGACAAATATTCTATATTTCCAGAAGATCCTCTTTATCCTATTAACTCAATCTTCTAACCCATCAAACATAACTTGAAGATGTATATATTAAATACTGTCATTGTGGTCAAGCTTTAAAGTGAGACCCTTCTCAGAGCCTTATATAAATTTTAGTGAGTTTCCCGAATAGTGTCAAGCTTCCTCTGATCCATTTATCTGTTCTACAGGCATAAGTTTCTCTTTTATTCTCTGCTCAATCACTTGATATATTGCTTCATTGTTCTTTAGAAATTCTTTTCCGTTCTCTCTTCCCTGTCCCATTCGTTCTCCGTCAAACGAGTACCAGGCCCCACTTTTTTGGACAACATCAAGGTTTGCTGCCATATCTAAAACATCACCTTCTCTTGAAATACCAGTCCCATACATAATATCAAATTCACAGGTTCTGAAAGGCGGCGCCACTTTATTTTTAACAATTTTTACTTTGGTTCTATTGCCTATAAGCTCTGTCCCCTGTTTTATTGCTTCTCCTTTTCGCACTTCAACACGAACAGAAGAATAAAACTTAAGAGCTCGTCCCCCTGTAGTAGTCTCTGGATTCCCGTAAATCACGCCAACCTTTTCACGAATCTGATTAATAAAAATAACCACCGTATTAGATTTGCCAATATGTGCAGTAAGCTTTCTCAGAGCCTGTGACATCAGTCTGGCCTGTAAACCTACATGTACGTCACCCATTTCCCCATCCAATTCAGCGCGCGGAACCAAAGCCGCAACAGAGTCAATAACCACAACATCAATTGCACCACTTCTAACAAGCGCCTCCGTTATTTCTAATGCCTGTTCACCACTATCTGGTTGGGCAACCAGCAGGTTATTTATATCTACCCCTAGTTTTCTAGCATACTGCGGATCCAAAGCATGTTCAGCATCAACAAAAGCAGCCATGCCACCTTGTTTTTGAGCTTCTGCGACAGCTTGCAACGCAACCGTAGTTTTTCCTGAGGACTCTGGTCCAAAGATTTCCACAACACGCCCTTTTGGGAATCCACCCACACCCAGGGCCATATCCAGTGAAATGCATCCAGTCGATATAACGTCTACATTCATCGCTGCATTTTCGCCCAGTTTCATAATGGAACCTTTTCCAAACTGTTTTTCTATATTTTTTATCGTGTTATTAAGCGCTTCCGCCTTTCCTTCCTGCATATCCATTTAAAAAACCCCTCCCGTAGCAAACATTTGTTCGCCTTTGGAATTATTATACCGAGAAAGCAATTAACTGTCAAATTTTATCTATCCAAGTAAAATTCTCTTAAAACCGAATATACGGGACCTGATGGTTTCAGATCACTTTTCATAAGATAAAATTTTTCCACTTTAATTTACTTGAAGATGCCGCCGCAAAATATCCAATGCAGATCTGGCCGAAACCATACGTACGGCATCACGTGACCCAACGAATCTAAGTTCTTTTACCTTACATTCATTTTCAGCAGCTAGAGCAATATATACTAGACCAACAGGCTTTTCCTCGGTTCCTCCTCCTGGTCCGGCAACGCCCGTTATCGCCAACCCGTAATCAGCCCCCGAACATTTGCGAATTCCTGTTGCCATTTCAAAGGCTGTTTGGGAACTGACTGCTCCGTGATCTGAAAGTGTTTTTTGATCAACATTTAAAAGCGCAAGTTTAGCTTCATTGCTGTACGAAATTACTCCTCCCCATAAAACCGCTGAACTTCCAGGTATATCTGTTAGCATTTTACCCACTAACCCACCAGTACAAGACTCCGCAACAGCTAACATTTTTCTTTTTTCCAACAAAAGATCCGCAACCCTTGAGGCAAGTGTATCGTCGTTGAAGCCAAATACATATTTCCCCATATGCTTCGTAATCCGATCACTCACCTCGTTCAAAATGGCCTCACTGCGCCGTGAATCCTCCCCTTCTGCAGTTACCTTTATATGAATCTCTCCATCAACAGCCAGCAAAGCCATTGAACACCCATGATTATCTTTTATAACCTCCTCAAGCATTTCTTCTACTCTAGACTCGCCAGGCCCCAGCACTTTTATCGTACGTTTACAAACCCGAGGAAGATCCTTTTCAAAATCTTTCTTAAGTAAAGGTAAAACTTCTTTCCTGAACATTGGTTTCATCTCGGATGGAGGTCCAGGTAATAAAATGATGAGTTTCTCATTTTTTAATAAATACATTCCTGGAGCCGTTCCTTTATCATTTTTAAGTACTATAGCCTCCGACGGAAACATCGCTTGTTTAAGATTAATTTCAGGCATTTCCCTGTGTCTGCTTGCAAAAAAACGCTTTAGTTTCTCTACCTCCTCATCTGAAGCAATCATTTGGCAGTTCATCATTTCACAGGCAACTGTTTTCGTCAAATCATCAAAGGTTGGACCAAGTCCTCCTGTGGCGATAACAATATCCGCACTTTCTAATCCTATACGAAAAGCCCTTTCCATTTGTTCTCGGTTATCCCCAACAACGCTTTTCCCTACAACCTTCAATCCTATTTCACTAAGTTCGGTTGATAGAAACACCGAATTCGTGTCAATAGTGGTCCCCAAAAGTAATTCGGTCCCCGTTGATATTATATAAACCTTTTTCAAGCCTATAATGCCTCCTCGTTATCTAATAATCCGAAAAATCAATCCAGCCTACTAATATTATAAACATTTTCAGATGCAATATTGACATATTTATAGTTTCCTATTTTCGTACTAACCCCTCATGACCGCAGGCCACAACCACTTATGAAAATGCTGTGGGAAGTGCAGGGGAACGATTTTAACGCTGATACACGCTGATTATCGCAGATTAACGCTGTTATATATATTAAAAAAATTATCAGCGTTAATCGGCGGACATCAGCGTAAATCTGCGTTAAAAAACAAATTTTCTAATTAACAAAACAAAAACCGGGCGTATGCCCGGTTAAACTGCTATTTCATTCGATCTATAAACAATTTCTTCAAATCGTTGTCTATCCAGGGTTTCTTCATCCCTGATAATATCCGCAATTTTAAACAAAAGCCCTTGGTTTTGCTTTAACAAATTTATCGTCTTTTGCTCTGTTACATCCAATATTTTCTTGCATTCTTCATATAGCTTTTCCTTGGGAACATTGTTCGAATCCATTACCCCAAGTGATGAAAGACCACTTTTCACTAAATCACCGGCGACCTCCCACGCCTGTTCGAAATCATTTCTCGAACCCGTGCTGCGATTTCCATAACGAAGTTCCTCGGCAACAGCACCAGCCAGGGCAACCATGATCTTATCTTCCAATTCCTCTTTTGTATAAAGATACTGATCATCCTGTGGGCTTTTTCGCATAAAACCCAGTGCTCTACCGCGCGGAATAATCGTTAGCGATGAGACCGATCCACGCTCCAGTATTTCACTGACTAAAGCATGACCACTTTCATGTACGCAAACCCTTGTCATTTCTTTTTCAACAGGCTTACGATCCAATTTTTCTCCCATGATCACTTTATCAATGGCTTCCGAAAAATGTTGCTGTTTTATGGCATCTGAGTTTTCACGCATCGCAAGAATAGCCGCTTCATTAGCCAGACTTTCCAGGTGTGCACCCGAAAACCCAAAACTTGCTCGGGCAATTTCATCCAGTTGAAGCCCTTTATCTAATGGTTTATTTGAGGTGTGCAATTCTAGAATTTTTTTCCTTCCTGACCGATCGGGGAGATCCACACGAACCTGTCGATCAAATCGTCCAGGTCGTAACAATGCTGAATCCAGCATATCAGGACGATTGGTTGCAGCAATCACCAAAATTCGTGGATTTTCATTTTGGTTAACGCCATCCATTTCAACCAATAGTTGATTTAAGGTTTGATCATATTCCATATGACTATTGTGACTGCCCCGTTTAGCCCCAAGAATCTCCAATTCATCAATAAAAATAATAGCACTTTGCAGATTTTGTTTTTGGGCTTTTTTACGCACATCATTAAAAAGTTGTCTTACCCTTTTGGCTCCAACACCAGCATATATTTCTATAAACTCGGAACCAGAAGCAGCAACAAAAGCCGAATGAGTAAAACTCGCCGCTGCTCTGGCAAGTAGCGTTTTACCTGTCCCTGGCGGCCCCACCAGTAGAATTCCCTTTAATGGACGAATCCCCATAGTTACTATCTCCTCAGGCTTACAGACAAAATCCAGGGCCTCTTTAAGCTCCTTAATCGCTGTATCTTGTCCCCCAATATCCTCAAACTTTAGTTGATTCTTTTGTTCTACTCCACCACCGACATTACTTACTTTCATTTGTCCCTGCATAATCATAAAGAAATAGAACCCACCCATTAGCAAACCGAACAGAATAAACGGGGTAATATTTACACCCTGTAATCCAAGTGTAATAAATAAAGCAATCACAACACCCGCTACAATCTCTTTCATAAAGCATCCCCTTTCTTTAAACCGGTCCAGAAACTTTATCTTGAGAAGGTCTGTTGATCACTTCATAAAGAAAGGCATCTCCTTTTTCAAGCTGTATATACAATCTCTCTTCATCAAGATAAAGGTTATATTCATAGTTTTGGGTCACCGCCAAATCTTTTAATTGTTCTTGCAGCCACACATAATTATTTTTGGCCAGTGCCTCATATATCTCTATTTGAAACTCGTCAAGTGCTGTTTGTAATTCGTTGTCACGCTGATCTACCAGATGAATGTCATAATTCTTCTTTATACTACTATTTACAACTTTATCTATTTGTTTATAATCCTCTTTTATATCTCCTACAGTCTGTATATTAACTTCTACAAAATAACCATCATGATTCTTTTCAATCTCAACATTTTCAACATTGCTAAAGGTATCAATCTTAGTTATCACCGGTTTTTCAATCATACGATCCTGGTAAAGACGGTAGGACCCTGTAAACAGTCCCAAACTAATAACGAGAGCAAGCCCAAACCATAGAACCTTAAAATCCCCTTTTTTCACGCTTCGTCCCCTCCTTTACCCAATCATTATAGCACAGACTTTCGTCCTATAATCAGCTCAAATGTTTGGTATTATTCCATTAATTGAGCAAGCTAGCGTAATCCGCCCTAACTTCGTCTCGTTCAAATCCGCTTAGCAAATAGGAATGATTTTATCTAGGGAACATGAATGCAAAACTATTTCACATCAATACAACCCTATCTTTTAGATATATTTACAGAAAACAGCCGGGTTATTCAACCCGGCTGTTTAATCATCAATTATTTACTCTATCTTTTCCTACCCTTCAGAACTCGGTCCATCCAAATTACATAAATGCCTCTTCAGCTAAATCAATGGAGCTGGTGTCAGCAACCTTCATGGCCTTTTCGATTCCGAATATTTCAGGAACAACGTTCATGACATAGAATCTGGCACTGGCAATTTTGCCCTTATAGAAGTTCGCATCAAAGTGATCATCACCCAGTTCAGCTAGCTTCTTAGCAGCCATGACGCCCTGATCAAGCATCAGCTTACCACAGTAAACCCTTGCCGCTGCATGCAATACTCGCGTTGCAAAGAGCTGTTTCAGTGGTACATTGGTAGTCGTCCAGTCAGCAATCATTTCCATTATTCCATTGAAACATGTAAGACTATCTTCCATCATCTCAAATTCAGCCGCGAATTCAGGGATCTTCTTATCAGCAACAAAATCAGTAATTTCTGCTACCCACTTCTTGAACGGCTCACCGCCCTTCATGTTGAACTTACGTCCAGTGAAGTCCTGGGCATGCATGAAGTTGGTCCCTTCCCACAGAGAGTATATCTTGCAGTCCCTTGACAATGAAGCCGGAGCATACTCTTCCATGAAACCGTATCCACCATGGACCTGCATCGCTTCTTCAGTAAGAATCCACGCCATATCTGATGCATAAGCCTTGGATAACGGGATACCTATCATGGCCATATCATCAGCATATGCCCTCTCTTCCGGAGTAGAAGCTTCGTGTGACATGTCAATATAATAATAGGTTTGGTAGCACAACGCTCGAATGGCTTCCATACAGGACTTCTGGAACATCAGCATGCGACGTACGTCTTCGTGCTCAATAATCCTTACATTCGGTCCCTTTGGATCAGTAGCTTTTGGACTCTGCACACGAACCTTGGCATAATCCAACGCTGCATAATAAGCTGCGCCTATGACACCTAGAGAGAATAAACCGGTGTTAACACGTTCTTCGTTCATAAACCGGAACATTTGCTTTATTCCTTTGCCTTTACCTTCGACCGGAAATGCGTTTCCAACCAACCAGCCATAGCAATTATCATTTTCACCAAAAGCCAGAGTACAAGTGGCAGAACCATGAATACCCAGCTTATGCTCAATACCAACAGTGGTTACGTCATTCCAGGCGCCCATAGATGAATCATCACCAACCCAGAATTTAGGAACGATAAAGAGGGAAATTCCTGCTGTGCCTGGTCTTGCTCCTTCAGTCTTGGCAAGCACCAGATGAACAAAATTATCAACACAGTCATGATCGCCTGAGCTAATGAAGCACTTCTGACCTTTAATCTTATACATGCCCTCGGTATTAGTGGCAAACGCCTTAGTAGCACATGCACCAACATCGGACCCTGCACCTGGTTCGGTTAGACACATCGTTCCGCCCCATTCGCCCGAGAGCAACTTGGGCAAGAAGGTTTCCTTCTGTTTTTCCGTACCCTCAAACTGAAGAACAGTAGTAGCACCCTGAGTCAGACACCACAGCATCACGATTCCCGGGGAAGCCGCAGTCTGCATTTCAAGAATCGGAGCATACCAAGTCAAAGGCATACGTCCTTCCACAGAGCGATCACCAAATTGAGGACCTAACTCGGCTTCTATTACTGTTTTGTAAACAGACTTGAATATATCAGGCGCTACGACTGCATGTTCGTTACCACCCACGTGCTTCATACCGATTTCATCGGCATCTTTGTTGGCCGGGCAGATCACGTCACGACAGACTTTGTAGTTAACGTCAACGATCGCGTCAAAGTCTTCAACTCCATAATAGTCTTTGTAACCATCAAAGGATAATAGCTTGTCCATGTCAAGCCATTCTTGGACCTGGAACTTAATGTCACGTGTCTGATAAAGGTAATTATTATGTGGCATTTGGATCAACCTCCTAAGTTTATTTACATTAATTAACTAATAATTCACTTAGTGAAAATGGGCTTTCTTTTCCTAGATATCCTGTAGATTTTACTATAGTATGCTCACAATTTTATTTAAGTAAGTAACAAGATTATTTCATTATTGAAATAATCACACTGTTCTTTTCTGATACACTGTTTCAATGTGAAACATTTCCTCAA
>JAYEHK010000178.1:0-8074 GCA_034659475.1 Bacillota bacterium
TAGGCGACCAGATTGCGTTGTTTTCCCGTTCATTGCCTGTCGCTCCGATGTTATTCTGTCGCTGGATGCCGTTTCTTTCGGAAAAACAATGTGTTGTTTCTGCCGCCGGTAATTTGTCGTTCAACATCCAACGAGAAAGGTTAAAAACTTTCCCTTTTGAGTATCCTCATCGAAATCAACTACTTGGTCTAACACCTCGGACATTTCGTCAACTCCTTTCACCCCAGATTATCCGTAGGAATTTCTTATTCGCCAATTAGTCCCCCTGAAAAGTAGCAGAATTGTCTCGGGGTATGCACAAATATACTGGCGCCCGTTTGTCGAAGCATGGTTAACATCACCCTGCGAAGACGATTGGCGGAAGGGGGCGAGCGACACGGACGTCGCGAGCGGGCAGTCGAACACGGATGTGAGTTTGCCCGGTACCCCTGGAACTAATCGTTGAGCAGTTTGTGATGTCCATGCGCAGACTGGGAGCAAGTATATTTGTGCATACCCCCATTTCAAGAACTAATTAAACAATCCTGCCACATCCAGAATCAAACTGGTTCTTCCATCTCCCAGCAGAGTACAACCACCGATGCCTTTAACACGTTTCAGGTATCTAGGAAGAGGCTTTACCACCACCTGCTGCTCACCCAGTAGTTCATCTGCAAACAGGCAAATACAGCTTTGGTCTGTCTCTACGATCATAATAATTCCATCCTGAATTTCATAAATGTCAGTATTAATGCCATAGCGTTCATGCAGTCGCAGAATTGGATAACATTCTCCCCGAACCATTATCATTTCATGTCCGTCTGGATCACAGAAGACCTCCTGTGCTCTAGCTTTGAAGGATTCTTTTATGGACGTGATGGGTACAGTATAGATGGCCTTACCCACCCTGATTCCCATCCCATCAATAATCGCCAGGGTAAGAGGAATCTTTAATGAAACCGTAGTTCCTTCATCAATCGTGCTATCAATAAATACTGCCCCTCCAATTTCCTCAATATTGCGATTTACTACATCCAGCCCCACTCCTCTGCCTGAAAATTCAGTTACTTCCAACTTTGTAGAAAAACCCGGCAACAGGATAAAGGAATATACCTCCTGATCGCTTAGCTCGCTTTCTACACCAGGTACGAGTCCATGCTCACTGGCCCTGCGCAGGATCTGCTTTCGATTCAGTCCACGCCCATCATCTTTTATGCTAATCCACACATCACCGCCTTCATTTTTAGCTTCCAGTACAATTTTTCCACCCTGTCTTTTCCCTCTTTCATTTCTTTCTTCTGCTGTTTCAATTCCATGGTCCAGCGCATTGCGGATGAGATGCATCAGCGGATCTGATAAATGTTCGATGATGTTTTTATCTACTTCAATTTCTTCCCCACGAATTTCAAGCTCTACCTGTTTCCCAAGTTTTTTGCTCATATCCCTTACAATTCTATTCATTTTTTGGAAGGTACCTTTTAGGGGAACCATACGGATAGACATAACAACATCCTGTAATTCAACAATTAACTTACGATGCTGTCGTGCTGCTTTGTAAAAACTATTAAGTCCCGATAAATGAGCCAGATCAGGATTTTGTATCACCATTGCCTCGGAAATAACCAGTTCCCCTACGAGATCAAGGAGCGTATCCAATTTTGCAAGCTGAACACTGATCATACTTTGTTTTATAGCATTATTAATATTCGCATCACTTTCTTTTTCTGGGACACCCATTCCTAGAACTTGAGGCTCATCCCGCTTCATTATTTCCTTGTTTACTTCATAAGAAATGTCTTCGTCTGCTAGCTCCAGCGTGAACTTTTCCACAAAAGCCATCTTCTCGAAGAACTTTTCCATCTCTTCCATCATGCAATAACTGGTAAAAGAAATTAAAAAACCCTCCTGGCGGATAGTCGCACTACAGTCGTTGTCGTTAATAATATCAGCCGGTTGATGATCAATTCCGCTAGCCACTTCTTCTAACTTGTGAATGATATTGAAGGCTCGAATGTTCTCCATCTCACAGCCTTCTTGGAAAACAATATGCACTGCATATCGATTTCCTGTGGTTTCAGCAGATGTTAGCGGATAGTCTTTTGTTTGCAGGTTTAAAAACGTTTGATCATCTGTCGAATTCGAAACTGGTTTTTCTTCTTTGAGTGTTTGCAAATATTCATTGATTTCGCTAATAAGCACCTCTGGATCTCCATCTGCCTCAACACCATTTTCAATTTTCATAATTTCGATTTTGATAAAATCAATTCCGGTTAGGATGAAATCACACAATCTGCTGTAGTCAATATCCAGATCTTCGTTTTCTCGCAGGTGGTAAAAAAGTTCCTCCATCGAATGGGCCAAAAACGAGATATTGTTATAGACCATCATGGCTGCTGAACCTTTAATCGTGTGCATTATACGAAATATTTCATTGATAGCGACACCTTCAAAAGAATCAATTTTCTCACTGTTTAAAACCAGTTGTTCAAGTTGATCAGACAACTGTAAAGTTTCAAAGATAAAAAGATCTAGCATAGGCTCATAATTCTTAGAATTATCCACTACTTGAACCTCCCTAACAGACACCTTACGAAAACGCATTATCGTAAAAGTCTAATTGTTCTTACATAATTTACAGACTTTTTTGTTAAGAAAAAAGTATATTATTGGAAGCAAATGAATTATTTACTTATACTTATGCAAAAAGCTCGGGGCCTGTTCCTTTATGTTTGAATTTCAGGAACCGCACCGAGTAATTATTTTAAAAACGCCAATAGGGATAGATTGCCAGTGATGCATGACATGAATACTCTTCATATATTCAAACAAACAAAATATACTTTAGAAACTCGATTTTTGCCTAGCCTCTGATAACAGCGGAAAAAAGAGTCTTTTATAGTTTGGAGGAATATCATGATTTTGCTATTACGTAAACGAAGTCTGGCCTTTATGTTTACCGGATTATTCTTTCTTGGTCTTTCATTCGGCACCTATAAAATAACAATGCATCCAGAAATGAATAACTGGGTAGAACAAAAGATTGTTATTACGCGCGTTCAAACAGATCAAAAAGCAGTTGGATTAACGTTTGATGACGGTCCTGATCCAACCAACACCACAGCAATTCTCGATACACTTCAAAAACATCATGCTAAAGCCACATTCTTTGTACTAGGTGCAAAATCAGAAGAACACCCTCAATTACTTCAGAGAATGGTAAAAGAAGGTCACGAGGTAGGAAATCACTCCTTCAGGCACGCAGATTACAGCCAAAAATCTTCTGATTTCTTAAAAGATGACATTACACGAACCAACCACACGATCCTTCAGATAACCTCCACAAAACCAGCTTTCGTTCGTCCACCCGGTGGATTTCTTTCTTATGATCTTGTAGACATCGTAAAAAAGGAATCGCAGCGCATTGCCTACTGGAGTTATGAAACTGATTGTCGGGACTGGATGAACGGGAAAACAGCCAGTAGTATTGCCAATCATATTGTCCAAAACATTCAACCCGGTCAAATCATCATTCTGCATGATGGATGTCCTAATAGCATGCAAACTGCTTCTGCCGTTTCTATGATTTTAGATCAATTAACAGAGGACGGTTATCAATTTTTAACAATGACAGAACTGCTGAAATTAGAAAAAGCAGAATAATGGGCCCAATTATAGAATATTAATGATAAAAATACCATATGGAGGGATCGCTATGCCTAGACTGTTTGGTTTTTATCAGTTAAAACAAACCACAAAATGGGCCTTAATCGCTGTTATTGTTTTTGTTTTAATGGCCAGCAGCGTGGTTTATGTTCAGGCCTATCATAAGTTAAAACCCATTTATGAAGTCCCCACCTCTAAAAAAGTTATCGCCCTGACCTTTGATATCAGTTGGGGGAACACTACCCCCTTACCCGTTATTCAAATATTAAAAGAGAACAACGTAAACTGTACCTTTTTCTTATCTGGTCCCTGGGCAAAACAGTATCCTGATATTGCCAAACAGATCAAGGAAAACGGACATGAAATTGCCTCCCACGGCTACCGCCATATTAATCTAAGCAATCTTAGCAAAAATGAAGTAAAAGAGGAAATTATGAAGGCCCATCAGAACATTAAAGAAGTAACCAGCGTTGATGCCAAACTTTTCCGAACCCCCAACGGGGACTTTAATGATCAGGTGATTGAAGGTACAAAGGAATGTAATTATGAAATGATCCAGTGGAGTGTTGATTCTCTGGATTGGATGAATCCAGGAATTACTAGTATTATCGAGCGGGTAAGCAAAAAAGCGCATCCTGGAGGAATTATCCTTATGCATGCATCTGATACCTGCAAACAAACCCATGAAGCTCTTCCGGCTATCATTAAAAACCTGAAAGCCGAGGGCTATGAATTCGTGACGGTATCTGAATTATTGGTAATCAACGAACAAACTAAAACACAGTAAATAAGGAAGAAGCCATTTAAGTCTTTCTCTTAAATGGCTTCTTATTATTCCTGATCTGTTGTTTCTTCCTGTTCGATGTGTTCCAGACCTATGTCTGCCAGAATCTGATCAATCAGTTTTTTATCCATATTCTATCCCCTCCCTTCTATACCCTGTCTGTATTATCTCACTTTCCTTCAAATGCACAAGCTTCTATTTGTAAAAATTATGATTATACAATGTAAATGTGATTTCCCTGCGGAAAATCACATATTACTTCGCCACCAAGATTTTTAATTATGTTTATTCTACTCATTCATTATGTTCTATAGTATAATTAGTAAGTAGTTATCAAAGATACTTGTAATAGTTTCTTTATATTTGTCCTAAAAAGAAAAGTAGTGCTACAGATTCTTACTATTACTTTCAGCTTTTAATAAACTGGTTTTCTGATTACATTTAGTTCATAAACTGATCATGAACTGCTAGTTCAGTTTCAGGATAATCCTAAGGTATTATTAGGGGGTGAAGAAAAACTGTTAACAGTCTGTCTGAATAGGTTTTATGAAACAGAAAGTATGCAACGACAATAATATTAATGGGAGGTTTTTCTTATGTCATTTGAATCCAAAATCGAAGATGGGATTATACTCTTTACTTTTAACAACCCTAAGGTGAACGCTATCACCACCGAAACTCTTAAAGGCCTTGAGGAAGCAGTGGACAAACTTAATGCCGATGAAGCCCTCAAAGGAATGGTTTTGACCGGAACCGGCAGGATGTTCTGCGGCGGTTTTGATCTGAATACCTTTACAACTTTCCCCAGTAACGAAGCAGTTATTGAATGGTTTAAGTATGAAGAAAGTGTTCTGCTTAAGCTGTTTACCTGCACCAAACCTGTTGTTTCCGCTATCAACGGTGGCGCAACCGCAGCCGGTATGATTGTGGCCATGGCCTGTGATTATAACATCTGCCTTAACCACCCCAAAGTCAGAATTGGCATGACCGAAATTAAGTTAGGTATGTCCTTATCTCCAGCTATGGGAAATATCATGCGCTTTGGTCTTGATACAGACAGAAACTTCCGCGACATCATCATGAAGGGCGAACTGGTTGATCCCATGTTCTGCGTTGAGCGTGGCATCTTTGATGAACTAGCCGAAGCTGACGAACTCGTTGACAAAGCAAAAGCCAAGATTTGTGCTCTTTATGATACCCTGGGCCATCCTTTTATCCAAATGAAAGATTTAGAGAGAAGACAAATGGCTAAAGTCATAAGCAGCGAGCTTGCAGAAGCTGACTGGAACCAAATAGCCGATGTATTTATGGACCCCAAGATGAAAAAACTCCTGGGCAAAGTACTGGCTGCTATTTCCTAATTTGATTTGAAAACATACAGCGCTTCACCCTTAAGCAATCCATTATTTGCGCAGGATAGCAAATATAGACCTACATTTACAGACAGACAAATTTGACGATAGAATAACGAGTGAGAATGAATCTTCTCACTCGTTATTTTTTCTGGGTCTATGATTAATTAGAAAATAGACACGGATAACACGGAATTATTAGTTGGACAGTTGAAGTGGGTTAATAAGAAAATAGGTTTTAAATAGGCGCGGACTTCTTTTTTTGCATAAAATAAGGCGGGGTTTCCCCCGCCAGAATGATCTATAGTGATGTAATTATAATAGCAACAACGCCTCTTCACTAATATCCATAGCCGATGTATCATATTCACTGATTTTGGCTGCCAAATCCCACACATCAGGAACCACATTACGCACATAGTATTTAGCAGATTCAACTTTTCCTGTGTAGAAGGCATAATCAAAATGATCAGCACCCAGTTCCCGAGCTTTTTTAAGGGCCAGAACGGCCTGTTCAAGGATTAAATAGGCACCATAGATTTTGGCAGTTGCATGCAGAATTCTGGTTGCATACAAGCCCATTAAACCACGCTGTCCTTCAGCTGCATATTTTCCAATGTTCTCTTTGAGCTCTAAATATGCATCATAAGCTCTCTTCAAAATAGCCAGTTCACGAGCAAAATCTGCATTTCCTTCTTGCTGCTTCATAAAGGCTTCAATATCACCCAGCCATGCTGCCATCCCTGCGCCCTTACCCAGTCCCCAGTTACGGCTTACAGTGGTAATAGCCTGTACATAATTCGTACCTTCCCAGATGGTATGAATCTTTACATCCCTGGCCAACTGGGCAATTGGATATTCTTCACTATAACCATAACCGCCATAACATTGCATCGCTTCTGCCGTAAGAATCCAGGCCATGTCGGAGTTATAAGCTTTGCACACCGGGGTCATTATATTCAGTTTCCACTGTGCCTGTTTGCGTTCGTCCGGATCAACGCTATTTTCAGCAATATCCATGAAATAATAGGTCTTGCTCGCCAGTGCTCTCATCACTTCGATATGAGACTTCTGATCAATCAGCATTCTTCTTACATCTTCGTGTTTAATGATGGGTGAACGACCTGCTTTGGGATCCATTATCTGCCTTCCCTGAATTCTTCCTGCCGCATACTGGGATGCATTATGATAAGCCACCGCAGCGCCTGCAGTTGAACCGACGCCCATTTCCATACGGGCCCCATTCATCATATTAAACATCTGTGCCATCCCCTGGCCTTTACCATCTTCACCCGGAAGATTGCCTAACAGAAAACCTCTGCAATTGTTTTCTTCCCCTAATGACATCACGCACGTGGCTGAACCTCTAATCCCCATTTTATGTTCAATCCCTGCGCATTGCACATCGTTTGGCTCACCCAAACTTCCGTCTTCATTGACCCAGATTTTAGGCACTACAAACAGAGAAATTCCAGAAGTACCTTTGGCTCCCCCTTCAATACGGGCCAGCATCAGATGCACAATATTTTCTGTAAAATCCTGTTCTCCACCGGTAATAAAACACTTATTACCTTTAATTTTATAAACACCAGGTTCATCAGTTGAATACGCCTTGCTCAGCATGTCACCAACATCGGTCCCTGCGCTCGGTTCCGTTAAGCCCATGGTTCCTGACCACTCTCCTGACCACATTTTTTCCAGGAAACGATTTTTAATGGTATCAGAGCCAAAAGTGTGAATGAGTTCAGCCGCTCCGCCAGTTGCCATGTAGTAACAAGCTAAACCGTGGTTCGCTCCAAACAGATATTCAAGTACTGCTTCATACATTACATGAGGCAAAGCTGCTTCGTTTTCTTTGTCCCAGTTACTTGCGCCCCATCCATTTTGCTGTACAAAATGATACGATTTCGCAATTCCCTCAGGAACACGTACTTTTCCATTCTCAAATATGCAGCCTGGGTTGTCATTTTCATCGTTGCTTACTGCAACCATGTCTCTGGCAGCTTTTAAGGCCTCTCCCAGAATCATATCAACATCCTCAACTGAATAACTTTCTTTGAACCGATCATAGTTGAAAATTTTCTCGACATCCAGCCACTCCTGCAAAATAAATCTGTGGTCACGTGTACTATACAAAAAATTAGTAGCCATTGATATACCTCCTATTAACCGTATGTAATTTCCAAAAGAGAAACACTATTTTTAAGCTTCTCATTTGATTTGTGTAATCATTATATACATAACTTAATCAATTATACAATTATTAAAATATCCATAATAATATAATACATAATTT
>JAYEHK010000179.1:0-8061 GCA_034659475.1 Bacillota bacterium
GGCGGGGGCTGGAAACGGGAAGATGACCCGCTTGAGGGGGACACTCACCTGAAAGGGGAGAAATAGCATGGCCTCACAAGGTCTGACACTTTACCGCGCCTGCCTTCGACCCTACTTTTTGCTTCCAAATGGTAAAATGGGGGTAAAATGGGGACGGAGCAGTTTTGATTACCAGAGACAGGCATTCAGGAAAATGATATGTCACAGAGGGCATTCCATAAAAAACAAAAAACCATCTTCCGATAGAATCTTTTCTATCAATAGATGGTAATTAATATGGTGTCGGGAAGGGGACTTGAACCCCTACGCCGCAAAGCATACGCCCCTCAAGTGTACGTGTAGTTTTTTGAAGGGGGCAAATCATCTTCAAACGCAGTAATACCAAGGCTTGAAGCCAGGGTTGTTACTGCGTCTTTTTCTGCATCTCTGCGTACAACCCCTCGCTTTTCAGCCTGAGCCCAGTCGTAATTTTGGGACCGATATCCGAGTGCAATATAGTCGTGCGTGCTTCACGCAAAGACTTTTACACCTGATATTTTTCCCATTAATTAGAAATTTAAACAGGAGGTCAGAATATGCAGAGAATAGACTTCCGTTCAGATAACGATGATTATCTGAACGGAATCGGTATTAAACAGTTTAAAGATGTAAACAATGGTAATAAGGAGGATTGGTCCATGAATGCACAACCTTATTACCAAGAACTATTGTATCAAATTAAACCACCTGATTTCTTTGATTTTGAAAAAGTTATTAATGAAGTAACCGATCTATATGAAGGTAAATATCAATGTGATTTGAAAAGATTGCTTCGTCAATGGGAAAAAAAGGTGGAAGCAATTTTAGGTCACAGCGTAGGAAATATGGTGGATTTTATGCATCCAGATGCAATTGAAGAAATACCTAATTTCATATGCTCGACTGACCAGAGCAAAAAAACTGCATTAAAAAAGTTTTATAAAATGTTGTTCGACAATTGCAGTTTGTCTCCGGCGTTTGATCCGCTTGCTGCCCGTGTTATGGTTCATCTAGACCCCAAATCACGAACTCCAAATAAAGAAATAAAAAAGCTCCATATTGCAAACACCGGCAATCAACAACTTGATCATTTTTTAGAAGCAAACGAAAAAAAACTAGCTTCTATTGAAACTGAGCAAGCAGGGACGGTTCTTTTAGGGTTCAATCGGAAGTTTTGCGCAAAATAAGGCCCAGTCATCAGTGTTGATTGATGACTGGGCCCTAATCAAATATCCGCAAAATTTTTGATTGCCCAAGAAGAAGGAAGTCGCGCAGGTAAAACTATGGGGTTTCGATCTTTTTGGGTTTCTTCTTCTGATGATAAGTATCTCTGATTTTTTGTAATCTTGTTGCGTTATCTTTTAAAAAACAGACCATTTGGGCATACCTCCCCCCTCCCCAGTAAAGGGTATCTTTAAAAGTATTTAGTTTCCTGTTCATCAAGGAGATTTTCCCGGATAGAAGCATGATAATTGTTGTAATCTACCCTGTTTATAAGCTGGACAAAGTGTTACATCTCTGCCTGCCAGCAATGAAATAATTTCAATGGTTGTTAGTCCCTCATATTTAGGTTTGTAAACTGAACTGTATGTGAGCCTTCTGCACAGGGTTAATTTGGTTTTTTTGTTCCGATTGGCCAGTATCCCATAGTGCCTGATCTTTACAAAACCTCTTGGCAGGATATGCATCAAAAAACGTCTGATGAACTCGACCCCTGTAAGGGTAACCGTTTTCTTCTGATTGTTATCTTTGTAGTCTTTGACCGCAATCGTTACGTTGTTCTCATCCAATGAAACAATGCGTTGATTAGAAATGGCAATTCTATGCGTGTAACGTCCCAAATATTTAACAACCCCCAATGGCCCTGAAAAAGACTCTTTGGCATAGGTGTACCAGTCTTTTGCGTAGCATAGATCCAATAGCTTTTGAAATGAATTCTTATCCTGATATTGTCCGGCATTACCATAAAAATTAAGGCGATTTTCCTGATAGTAACGCTTCAGGTAATGCAGACACTTACCTCGAAACTTTTTAGCAAGCACTTTGACGGGGATAAAAAACTTTTTACTGCTGCTGCGCCATTTATTTGCCTTGGTTAAACCACCTGCGAGTACTACGGTGTGGATGTGCGGATGAAAATGCAGATCCTGTCCCCAGGTGTGTAAAATAGAAAAGAAGCCCGGTTGCGCCCCCAAATACTTTTCATTCTGTGAAAGCTCGAAAATTGTTTCTGCAATAGCTTTGTACATCAAATTGTAGAGTAGCCTCTGGTTTTGGTAAATGAGCGGATGAAGCTCTGCAGGCATAGTAAACACAAGATGAAAGTAGGGTGCATCTAAAATATCCCGGCTTCTTTCATCTACCCAGACAGCATTATTAACCCCTCGACACGAAGGGCAATGACGGTTTCGTCATGAATTGTAAAAGATCATTGCATGACCGCATTCTTCACATACAGAAACATGAGCCCCCATGGCTGCAGTCTTGCAATGCATAATCGCCCATACCGCCTTTGATTGCTGCAAAGACGGTGTATATCTCTTCCTGAAATCGGGATAAAATTGATTGAAAACATCTTGAACACTACTCATGAGAATACTGGGCACCTGTATCAAGTGGACTATTTATTCCCATCAGGCTTTTTGATGTCATGTGCGTATACCGTGTGGTTGTGCTGATGTTTTTATGACCTAGCATTTGCTGAACAAATACTAACTGGACCCCATTTTCTAGGCAGTGGGTTGCAAAACAGTGGCGCAGCGTATGTGCAGAAATACGCTGCGCCATTTGCAGCCTGTCCCGAAGCTTAATCATGGTATTCTTAATTGTTTTTACATGAATATGTGTCTCTGGATTTTGTCCAGGGAAGAGCCAATCTTCACGTGTGTAAGTGCCAGATGTAAAAGCATCCCGAAAATATTGCCGGAGCGCTTTAAGGGCGGTATCGGATAAAATTGTATAGCGGTTGGTATCATGTTTGGCATCTTCAACCCGAACGCGCATGGTTTTACTGCAGATATCGCAGATCCTAAGACGAGCTACTTCAGAGACCCGCAGACCGCTTCCATACATTAAAAACATAATCGCTTTGTGTTTGAGATTATCGGTTGAATTAATGAGGATCATTACTTCCTCTTGTGTTGGAATCACAGGAAAGTAAGCCTTTCTTCTCATGCGCGGAATTTTCTTGGGGTTCCACTCTTTTTGCAGTACATAGGTGTAGAAAAACCTGATCCCGGAAACGTAATTGTTAATGGTTCCAGCCGAGAGACCTTTATCGCGTTTAAGGTAAAGGATATATTGCTGGATATCTTCTTCCGTGATGTCTTCCGGGCAGACATTTTGTTCGTTCATAAACAGAATGAATGCATTGATTCTTCGAAAATAGGATTCCTTGGAAAAATCGGGCATTCCTTTTAATTCAAAATACAGATCGATCGCTTGTTCGTATGAATTCATGTTTTATACCTCCGTATGTTTCCTCGTTTATTGCACCTATTTGCATCAAGGATTCGGCGGAGATCGACCTGAATTAAAAAACCTATGTATTGTGTTCGTTCTACATGGTATAATCATAAACACGAAAAAGTATTTCCTTTCTGGTTTGTTTGGTTTGAGCGCTTAAACAATACCATAAAAGGTCATACTTTTTCTGTTTTTTGTTTATTTTTTTATTGAGGAAAGTCTAAAAAGCCATCGCGCAGCGATTTCGTTCTTCTTGACTTGCACCGAACTGTAAAATTATGGTATTATTTGCTTGGACCAAATAATTGCGAAGGGGATAGGCATGCCTAGAGTACAGAGATTTAAAGGTGAGTTTTCTACATACCACATTGTGCAGCGAGGCAATGAGAGAAAGAACATCTTCTGGTGTGATGAGGATAAAGGACGCTTTTTAGAGAAACTTGCTAAGGCCAGAGAGAAGTATAATTTTCTAATTTATGCTTATTGTCTGATGGATAATCATCTGCATCTTCTTATATATGATAATGGCAACGATATCTCGCAGATAATGAAAAGCATAAATGTGAGTTATGTCATGTACTTCAACCGTGTTTATCAGCGGTGCGGGCACCTTTTTCAAGACAGGTTCAAGAGTGAGCTGGTACTGGATGACCCATATTTATTAGAAGTCAGCAGGTATATCCATAACAATCCGGTTAAGGCTGGGATGGTAAAGAAGCCTGCAGAGTATAAATGGAGCAGCTATAATATTTATGCTGGTAAAATTCATGATTATCAAAGTTTAGTGGATATAGAAAGAATATTGAGCAGTTTTGCTGATTCAAAAATTACGGCCAGATTAGAATACGAAAAATTTGTATCCAATGATAGTTTGCTCGATGACAAGATATTGGATATCAAAGAAGAACAATGGGATTTTAGATCTGACAACCATGATTACATAAGAGACATTTCGGCAGCCAAAGCACACTTAGAAATAATGCTGGTCGAAGAGAAAATTACGATGGAATACTTGAAAAAGAACAAGCTCCGGCGAAATGAAATGATTCGCACTTTCCGAAAGAATTCTTCACTCAATCTAAAGGAACTTGGATATCTATTTGGCGAGATAAGTGAATCACAGGTAAGCAGAATCTTGGGCAAGTAAATAATGCAAGTCAAGAACCGTCCCTAATTGCCTTACGGGAACGATCCTTAACATAGGTTTCCTTTTTACAGTTATTGTGGCAAGCGGCCAAGGCTAGCTTGCACCAGTAGTCGCATGGTTATCCAGTAATTTCGCTCCGAGCGGGAAGGTGCTGAGTGGATACGCAAGCCGCAGGTCTTTTCCGAAGCCCACCAGTCGCAACCCAGTTTGCCTCGTTCCAGGTTTCTTTCTATCTCACTGATGGTTTTGGAACTCCAAGCTTTTCGATGGGCATAAGCCAGAACTCGATCAGCTAAAGTCTGGTAGGCGGGATGAAGGAAGGACTGGCTCTCCTGCTCATAAGCCAGGTCAAGCACCGGAATTATCCCCGCCAACTCCTGGCTTATGTCAGCGAGCAATTCCTGTTCTTCGTTAGATGAACCTATATAGAGGTAATACAAGCAGGCAGTATGATCTTGCCCTGAACGACGTAATATCCTGCCCAGCCGCTGAATACGTTGCCGACTACTACTAGTGGAAGAAGCAATTATGCCAACATCGGTTTCTGGCACATTCAGGCCTTCATCCAATGCTCGGCAACTCACCAATATACGGATTTCCGAGTTTTGATATTTACGCAGCATGTTTTTTCTACTCCCTTCATCCATTTCCGAATGGTAACGTCCTACTTGTCCGGGAAATTGCTGCTGTAATCGCTCATAGATAGCTTCGGCCACTTCAATTCTTTCATTAAATATCAATACTTTCGAAGTCTGCGGAATCTGGGTGAGCAGGTTCTGCACACAACTTATTCGAGACTCGGCCCGATAGACTACATCTTTGCGATTGATAGCCAGGACGAGTACTGATCGAGCCAGACCTGCTACGCTGGAATCTTCAGATCCCTGGGCCAACTGTTCTAGAGTGGCAAAAAACCGCTGGCTGCTTAAGCCGTTCAGGGATGGGCAGCGATGCATTAATGTTTCCAGGGCTCGAGTAAGCTGCTCACTTAAGTCCAGATATTGTTCTTCTTCATACTGCGTAAACTTTAACTTCAGATTAAAGATAGAGAAAGAGCTAATAATATTCGCATTTAGAGCATCGGCAAATCCATATTTAAATATCTCGGGGCCTAGTGCCGGAACTAGTTTCTTCTGGTAAGCTGATGTTTCTGGAGTGGCTGATAATCCCAGAGAATAATAATGCGAAGGTACAACACCCGCGGGAAATTTTTTCACGAAATCAAATATACGTGAATTTTCCGGGCTGCTATAATGATGACATTCATCAGCAATGAGCAATATGGCATGACCTTCCCGGTAGTCTTTCAACAAATGCCGGGCCAATGTGTAACGGGCTGAGTTCACAACATAGATCATATACTTGCAGTGGGGAGAATCTTTGTACACCCCCGAATAAATACCAATATCTTCACGGGAGATATCTAGATCGTTTTTCAGAGACTGAGACCACTGATTTGCAAGAAACACTTTGGGAACTACAATTTTGATTTTCAAACTATGCCCAAGCTCTGAGGATAATGCGTATTCCAGCCTGGCAATTGCCCCCAGAGCCAGTACGGTTTTCCCAGCACCAGTGACTACGTTTACAATGCCTCGCCCTTGGTTCTGAAACCAAATATTCAGGCATTCCACCTGCCAGGGAAACAAATCTTTGCGTAGCGAACCATAAATATTGGAACCGGAGGTTACCATGTTTTTTCTCACCTATTCTCTATAATTTTATTACATCTTGTTTATAATCTTAGTATGACATCATTGGATTATTGCGGCAAGATCAATAATTTGGGGTTAGACTTCCAGATATTGTTATGGGCCATTGGGACGCAAACGTGCAGGAAATAATTACGGGGTGTCGAAATTAATTTAAAGACTTTAAAAAAGGAGCACCATCTAAGTATAATTGCAAAAAAGGATTCCTGTGAAAGTTGATTTTTCAGACGACAGTCAAAATAAATTGATTACATAAAGGAGCGATTGAAATGGCGGATTATGAGGAGTTATTTAAACAGGTGCTACTATCGGAAAAGGATTTAAAGGATAAGATCCGTAACCTGCAAAAACTATTTAAGAGCCTGAGTAAAGATTTAGATAAAGGGGATCTCAAGAGTTGGACTCAAGATATAGCAGCCATGCGCAGTCTCTTGCAGGAACAGGAATCATTACTGACTAGCATGCAGGGCCAGGTTGATGATTTCGGGGTTAGGTCCTATGTGGAAAACGGAGACTTCGCAGAACAGATGCTGGACTATTGTCAAAGCCTGGGGGTTGACGTAAAGGGTGACTTTCCCAATTACGAAATGTTTCCTTTCCGAGTCAAGGTGGACACTGAAAACTTGGATTTATATCTGGATCGCAAACGGGTTCAGTGTTTACGTCCCCAAGCCTTTGTGCAGAAGGTAAAGACCAATCGGGATAAACTGCTGCGAGTCTCTTTTGATCCTCGTGTTTTTATCAAGGAATTGGCAGCTGCTTATGATCTGGCGTTCTTGCAACAAAATAAGGATAAATCGCAAGCTACATCGGTGGGAGACATTTATCTGAAAAGCCTCTACAATTTCTTGACCCCTATGCGGAGATTCCGCAGAGACTACGACCAGCAAAGCTTTGCTTTTGACCTGGCCCGGCTTTATGCCTCGGATCTGCATTCCACTGAGGATGGACGGCAGTTCCAGTTTGGTCCCAGCCGTAACATAAATAAGGCTATCCGCATTCTTGATCAGGATGGCCGAGAGCAATATCTAGCCACCATTCGCTTTTTCGAAGCGGCCGCAACTGAAACTGCTTTGAGCTAATAGGGAGGAATAGCTGTGGAAAATGATATTAAATCAGCCCTCGCTCTTTTAAAACAGGGACAGGCTCCTGGTAATCGTGAAATTCTGCAGGAGATATCTGTGGGTAGTGATTTCATATTAGATTTTTGGAAGGAAAAATATCTGGCTAACTATCTGTCCCAGGGAGGCAGCAAGATAAAGTTTTTAACCGGTCGAACCGGAAGTGGCAGAACTCATTTCTTGGAAATGCTGGCTATGGAAGCAGAAAACATGGGATATATCCCGGTTAGCCTTTCGGCTCGGGAAATATGGATCCACGATTTTAAAGAAATCTATGTGGCGGTTTTACGCCAGGTCAACCTGATGGAGTGCTTGCAACCATGCTGTTGCGAGATCATTCGGCAGTTGGGTTATAATCCGGCTGACATTCCCGAGGATACGACTTTTGTTGACTATCTGTCCAGCCAGGGACAGCTAGATCCTTTGACCAAACGGGAAATACGCCAGCAACTCGAACAACTATTTCTGGCCAACCCGCTTATAGACAATAACTTTGCTCTAGCCTGCTCCCTATTGACCGGAAGTTTACTGGGACACCCCACTCTGGAGGAACCCAGCCGCCGCCTGTTGCTCTTATGGTTGGAAGGAAGCCGGGAGG
>JAYEHK010000180.1:0-7859 GCA_034659475.1 Bacillota bacterium
TGATTAGACGGATCTTCGTCGCTTGAAAATGAGAAGGAGGAACGAGTTGATGGGGTGCTCGTTTTTGCAATTAAGGCAATAATAACTGCAATACTTACCAAAAAAAAGGCACGGTAAATGGAGCTGGGAATCACGTTGCCTACAATCAGGAAATTGGTGTAAACGTGCAAACATCCCAGTAATAATGCCAGTGGCACAGCTTTGTTCCCAAACCAAAAACCAGCCAGTATGATCGGAAGGTAAAAAAAATGGGTATATACCACATCAATATGATTTTCAATAGTTACTGCATAGGTGAGCACCAGACAAAAGAGGCAAAGAGTCAAGATAATGGTGCTTCTTTGGTGTATAACCTGATCGTGCGATGATTTAATGATTGACAATGGAACGCACCTCTCCCTTTTTCGAGTTGGATAAGATATATATATGTAAAAAAATATTCAACAAAAATGGACAAAAACCTTTGTTTTTTTTACTAGAATAGAAAAAATAATATATAAAAAAGCTTTTTTCTAATTAACAAATAGCGCAATAAAAATGAGCATTCAAGGGAATCCTAAAGAAAATAAATTTTGAGGAGGTTGTAAAATGGATCCGCTTAATATCAAAATTCAATGCAACGTAGAAAACTGTTACTATAATCACAATCAGTGCTGTCATGCTGAGCAGGTTATGGTGAATGCAATGGGAGATGGAATTGCAAATAGCGTTGATGGAACGTGTTGTTGTACATTTCAACCCAAAGCGTAATGAATCATTTATTTATCCGGTAGGCCTCCGCAAAGGGGGTCTTTTTTATGTTCATAATCTTTTTGTTTTATAAAAATACAACGGTTCTCCATATCATGAAAAATAATGCAACCTTCAATAAATATTACAAGGCAGAGCTATTGTGGTGTAAAATCATTATAGAAGAATAATCGTGAACCCTGACTGAAATGATCGTCTATTAGCTGTATTCGAGCTTTGATTTAAGGAGCGGTAGCATATGAAAAAAGTTGAGTAACACCATCCATTCAACCGTGGACAAAATCTTTCCGAAGCAGATAAGAGCTTTCTCCGACTAGCGCATATAGCACCTGCTTTAATTTATATTTCTCTTCTTACAGAAGAGCGGTTGGTTTATGTGAACGCACGATATGAGGAGTTTACTGGTTATACGATAGAAGAATGTCTTTCCATCCGACAATGGGATATCATTCATCCTGATTACGTAGAAATGCTAAAAAATGATTCAAATGCAATCCTGAAAGATAAGACACGGACCAGCAGACAGGAAATAAAGATTGTAACGAAGGACGGGCGGGAATTCATGAACGTACTCATGAAACACGAGAGCGTGCACAGCGCATGCAAAAAATATCCACCGTTTTTGCACGGAAACTTGATCTGCCTGTTGATCTAACAGAAAGACTGATCCTGCTTGCAAAACTGCATGATATAGGCAAAATGGGTGTGCCCGATCAGATCCTTACCAAACCATCATCGCTCACACGCGAGGAATGGGAGATTATTAAAAGGTATCCGGAAATCGGGTATCGCATAGCGCAGGCATCAAATGATCTGATGGGGGTTGTGGAGGAAATTCTAAGCCATCACGAACGATGGGACGGGGGAGGATATCCACGGGGTCTAAAACAAGAAGAAATCCCTTTCCTTGCCCGAATAATAAACATTGTTGATAGCTATGAAGTGATGACAGAAGGCCGTCCTTATAAAGCGGCCAGGAGCCCTGAAGAGGCATTAAATGAGGTGCGAAGATGTGCAGGAACCCAGTTCGATCCCAGACTGGTTGCCGAATTTGTTAGGGTATTTGAAAATCTTGCGTGACCATTGACACGAATCGGATTCAAACAGAATGATTTTGGCTTTTTTTAGGGGAATCAATAGGGTCGTGAAACAACCAATTGGAGACCAATGTGCGAATCCAGTACATATGGTTTTAAATACGGGCAACATTATTGAGCTTGCGAACCATACGCTGTTAGTTTGTCGGGATGGTCGTTATTCAATAACATGAATTACTGCATTTAAGGCATACTTGGACAGGGATATTTTGGGATATGGAGGCATATTCCGTGTTTTTTTAGCATATTCTATAAGATATGCGAATTTCCTCTTTACTTTATAAGGCTAATCATGTTATATTATTAGCCGTGAGTCAAAAGCTGGCGTTTTCGGGCCGTTCGTAGGAATTAAAAAATTTCAACAAAGTTGATTTTGTCCTTGAAATGGGTCCTGAAAAGAAGTATAATACTCTTTGCCGGCGGGTGTAGCTCAGTGGTAGAGCCCCAGCCTTCCAAGCTGGTTGCGAGGGTTCGATTCCCTTCACCCGCTCCATTTAGTCCCTGTAGCTCAGCTGGATAGAGCAACGGACTTCTAATCCGTAGGCCGGGGGTTCGAATCCCTCCGGGGACGCCACTTAAAGTTGCCGAGGCGTCGTGGTGGGTGTAGCTCAGTTGGCTAGAGCACCAGATTGTGGCTCTGGGGGCCGTGGGTTCAAGTCCCATCATCCACCCCATTAAACCTTGACACTAAGGAATTCGGTTGGTATACTCGTTAGCGTTGGGGTGTAGCCAAGCGGTAAGGCAACGGACTTTGACTCCGTCATGCGTAGGTTCGAATCCTGCCACCCCAGCCAAATAATAATCGTGCGCCATTAGCTCAGTTGGCAGAGCACCTGACTTTTAATCAGGGTGTCCCGCGTTCGAGTCGCGGATGGCGTACCATCTGAAATGTAGAACCCGCAAGTGATTGCGGGTTTTTTGTTTTATATGTGGTTTTGTGAAAAAATACAAACCGTTGCCATAAATAAATATACTACATGATTCCAGGTGGACAATTTGGGATTTCTTTAAGATAAAAATCACTCATTCCTAAACTGATTTAATTGATCCAGTACTTCCCGTTTCATGTTTGGCAGCGCATGGGTACAGGTATCCACGGCAGCGGTAGAGATTCGGGCCAATATTAATGACAAACATTCAGGATGATACTGTTATGAATTACTTACATTTCATAATCACATTTATTCATATAATTGTTATAATTGAATTATAATTCGTAATTAGTAACATAGAAGGAAGATGAGGCTGTGATATTAAATGGGCAAGTACCAGCAAAACAGTTATTGGAATGCCTCGGCGGAGTTCTGGATGAATATGGTGGTTTTGTGGCGACCGATAATAACGGTAAGATCATTTTTTCCAGCGCCAAATTTTCCGAATGTTTCTTTGGGATGGGGTTCCGGGAATCCAGTGGCATGCAAGTACAGGATCTTCTTCCTAATAGTGGCTTTACTAAAGTGCTTGCCAATGGTTTGCCATGTATAGGAAAAATGTTGAATGTAAACAGCCAGCAGGTTATGATGTCCTGGTTGCCAGTAGTTAGAAAGGGCAAGGTCCAGGCCATAATAGGAGTAGTGGGGATGGTGCTTTTCCATAATATAGATGAGTTAACGGGTCTAGCTCAGGAGATAATTGGTGACCCGGGGCAACTATCTTATTATCGGGAGGAAGTTAAACGGCTGTGGGGTGCTCGTTATTCGTTTGACTCAATCATCGGCAACAGCCTGGCCATAGTGGAGACCAAACGGAAGGCTTGGGATATTGCTGCTATTCGTTCACCGGTATTGATTACAGGGGAGACTGGCACTGGTAAAGAGCTTTTTGCCCATGCCATTCATCAGGACAGCCCGCACCGTGAGGGCCCTTTTGTGGTATTAAACTGTGCGGGAATACCTGAAAGTCTTGTGGAATCAGAACTTTTTGGATATGAGGCAGGTTCATTTACGGGTGCGAGCCACGGCGGTAAGCCTGGTAAATTTGAATTAGCCAATAACGGTAGCATTTTTTTGGATGAAATAAGCGAGCTTCCACTCTATACCCAGGCCAAACTACTGCGGGTATTACAAGAACAGGAAGTGGAGCGAATCGGCGGATCTTCACGGATAAAGATTAATGTACGGCTTATTTCTGCAACTAATAAGGACCTTGAAGGGATGGTTAAAAAGGGGCTTTTTCGAGAAGACCTATTCTATCGAATCAATGTCTTTTCGGTAAAAATACCTGCTCTGCGTGATCGCCTGGAGGATATACCGGCCCTTAGCCGACATTTTATTAAAGGATTCAATCGAGAAACGGGCACCAGGATAAGTGACCTAAGTGAAGAAGCCCTTCCTCTATTGATGAGGTATGAATGGCCCGGCAATGTAAGGGAATTAAAGAGCACAGTAGAACGATCATGTCTAGATGCTAGAATGGGCTTTATTAAGCCTGATAATCTTTACTATATAAGGGATAGGATGACGAATAAGCTAGCGGTTGACGAAGGTGGGAACATTACCTTGAGGCAGGCTGCGAAAAATGCAGAAAAGCAATTAATTATTGATACATTAAATAAGACTGGCGGGAATAAGAAGATGGCATGTGAAATATTGGAGATAAACCGTACATCCTTTTATAAAAGACTAAAGGAAATGGAAATTGAGTATTAAAAAAATTATTTAAGTCATATTGACAGCTAAAATAAACATCATAAAAGGCGGTCTGAATGAGTAGTTACCGCGGTAACGCAGCAGGGTTATTTGTCCTGTAAGGGAACCATGAACGGAGGGTTCTTTATGAATGAGGCCAATTGGAAATATATTAAGAGGCAAAGCTTTCCGGAAATGCTTGATCATGCTGTTCTAACCTTTAGTGATCAACCATGCCAGTACTGGATAACTGACTCTGACAGCACGGAGTCCTTGAGTTATGCGCGGGTGGGTAGAATAATCAGGGAATTGTCCGCCGGGATGATCTGCCTGGATATTCGTGCACGGGATCGGGTAGCCATTATGAGCAATAACTCTCCACAATGGTTATGGACCGATTTTTCCATATTAAACAGCGCTGCCATTACGGTAACCATATACCCGACTTTTTCACCACGGGAAATGGCTTATATAATCAATGATTCCGGTTCTAGAATCTTATTTGTTGAGAATAAATTGGTTCTGCAAAAAGCTTTGAATATTTGGCCCGAGATGCCCACACTGGAGAAGATAATTGTCATGGAGGACGACTACGAGGGTATGAACCCCAATGTTTTAAACCTGTCGGCAGTTCAGGCTAGGGGCTCGAGGCTTTTATTTCAGTATCCTCTGACTTATGAAGAGCGTTGGCGTTCGGTGCGCTTGCATGATCCTATGACAATAATATATACCTCGGGGACTACCGGGCAACAAAAGGGAACAGTACACACCCATCACAGTATGAACGCTGCTAACTGTTTGGATCTGAAGGTAATTCCTCCCCTTTCACACAGGGATGTTCACCTTGCACTTTTACCACTGTCGCATTCTTATGAAAGACAATTCGGACAAATGCTATCCTTAAATGTGGGATGCAGTATAGCCTACCTGGATAGGAATGCTGATATATTGAAAAACATGCGAATCTTTTCTCCCAGTTGGTTTGCAGCCGTGCCATCTGTATATAACGAGATTGTTAGCAGTTTACGCAAAATATTTTCCAGGCAGTCTGATATGAGTGAAAAAATGGAACAAGCTATAAATATAGGCTTGGAGGCCATTGATGCTCTGAGTGACAACGATGGTTTTGTGGAATATAATGGCCAGTCTAGTTTTGAGACCTATCTGAATCCGGAGTTAAAAAGTCGTTATTTCTGGGCTGACAAAGAGGTTTTCAGTCAGGTCCGAAAATTAATGGGAGGCAGGTACCGCTTTAGTTTTTCAGCCGCAGGGGCCCTGCCCGTTAGTATCTGCAAGCTATTTATGGCTATGCAGCTTCCTGTTATTGAGGGTTATGGACTGGTTGAAACCTGTAATACTGTAAGTTGTAATTGTCTTAATCGTATTCTTCCAGGGTCGGTAGGTTGTCTGACTTCAGGAGTGGAGGGAAAGATTGCTGCAGATGGTGAGTTGTTATTGCGAGGTGATAATATCATTCGTGAATACTGGAAAGACTCGGACAGCACGCTGCACGCATTCACAGACGATGGGTTTTTTAAAAGCGGTGATATTGTCGAGCAGCTGCCTGGGGGTTATCTGCGACTGGTTGACCGCAAAAAGGATCTTTTGGTACTTGGTAGTGGCAATAAGGTTGTGACCGCTAAGCTGGAGGGGCTTTTCTCTTTGCACAAGTTCATAGCTCAAGTCTGTGTTATAGGTGATGACCGCAATTATATTACAGCCCTATTGGTACCTGATTTTGATTATTTTATTACTTATTTTAAAAACAATGGCATAAGTTTTGATGAAAAAGCGTTGCAATACCAGAGTGAAGGTGAAACACAACGTTGCATCAAGGTGGGTCTGGGGTTTATTGAGCAGTCAGCCCTCAAGGAAATGTTGGCTGCCACGGTGGAATCGATAAATCACGAATTGGAGGACTATGAGATAATACAAAAGTACACAATAATAAATAGGCGTTTTATTGCTGGTGCCGATGAACTTACTCCGACCTTGAAATTAAAAAGAAAGATTATAAATAAGAACTTTGCCGACGTAATAGATAAGATGTATGAAGAAGCCTAAAAACGAATTTTTAGTAACACCCTCTGCACGAGGGTGTTTTTTTATTGCCGGAACAACAAATGCTTACAGACGGTGTTAGCTTTAGATTACATAGCGAACAGCCGGGGGGAGGCTATAAGCGTTTATTACAAATGTTATGTCAATTTATAATAACATCATGGCAACGCTATTAATGATAAAATGCCCGAAAATAGGCGCTTATTAGTTGGCACAAAGTTTGCAATAAAACATTATAGATAAATAAGATGGTTCTCGTTTCATCTAAGCAAACAAAATAAAAATAAGAGAGGTAGAATGTAGTGTCGATTAACAGAGAAAATATGAGGTATTGCACTTTGTGCCAGATGTTCAATGATTCAGTAGTGAAATTTGGGGACTGCAGGTTTCAGTGGTGGAACAGCGGTCCGGGTACGACTGACAGCAATACTTATGCTGATGTGGGTAATGTTGTCAAGGATTTATGCTGTGGTCTGATGGAAATGGGAGTGGAAAAAGGTGACCGTGTGGCTATAATGAGCTACAACTGTCCAGAGTGGCTGTGGTCTGATTATGCGATCCTTAATGCCGGAGGCATTGTGGTAACTATTTATCCATCGTTCTCTAAAAGGGAAATGAGCTATATAGTTAATAATTCTGGCTCAAAGGTTATTTTTGTTCGGGACCAGGGCGAGGTGGAAAAGATTGTTGCTAATATGGATGAAATGACCAGTGTCCAAAAGGTAATTGTGATGGACGAAACCTGTCCCCTGCCTGACAATCCATTATTCACAAGGATAAGCACGGTAAGAGAGATTGGGCGGCGCTACCTTCGTAAATACCCTTACTGTTATGAAAAACGTTGGCATTCTGTTGAAATGTGGGATAAGTCAAGTATTGTTTACACTTCAGGGACTACGGGCAACCCCAAGGGAGCAGTACATACTCATCAGAGTTTCATAGCCGCTAATAATGTTGACATGAGAAATTTTGCCCACAACGATTATGCGTTTAATGAAGATGATGTCTGCTTATCTTTCCTCCCCCTTTCTCATACATATGAACGGCAGGTAGGTCAATTCTTGGCAACGCAATCTGGCTGTACCATCGCCTATTGTGACAAACCCTCTACCGTGATAACAGACATTCAGATTTTTAAACCGACTTACTTCATGTCAGTACCCAGAATTTTTGAAAGGATCTATATAGCCCTGCGGGATGCGGCATCGTCTACTCCGGAAGGCAAAGCTGCTTTTGAAAAGGCCATGGAGATCGGAGTTAAAGTAATTGATTACCGGGCCGATGAGAAGGGCTTTATTGACATGGGCTTCGACGTGGATCTGTA
>JAYEHK010000181.1:0-7763 GCA_034659475.1 Bacillota bacterium
GCGTTACCACCCAATTATCTAGATACGCAGAGTTCCAATATTGTTGGGGTCAGACACCGCTTGTCCCATTCTACACCCTATTCAGTTTTCCAACTAACCAACTGTCCAACTAACCAACTGTCCAACTGTCCAACTAACCAACTAACCAACTGTCCAACTAACCAACTAACCAACTTTTGCTGTAAAAAGTCCCCCTGCCTAAAAAATAGACAGCGAGACTTTGTGCATTCATTAGATGTTGACGACGTGAACTTTTTTGACGTACGGTTGGCATCTCTCGGCAATAGCATTCATTTGTTCACGGGTATAGGGGACTACATTGCTGTAGCCGGGGTCCAGGGTAACCCGTGGATTGAACTGCTGCAGTGTATACAGAGAACTGCCTTCAATATAGGTAGCAATCTCGACAATATCTTCCGGGGTATGCAGTGTCGGGACCACGGTCGTACGAAACTCGACGGGAATATCTGCGCGTGAGAGCAGCTGTATGGAGGAACGAACATTGAAAAAATCCTCGGTACTCAATTTCCCGCAGGCCTGCTGGTATTTTTTGTAGTCAATGGAAGCTTTAATATCCATGGCTACATAATCTAAGAGCTTTTCGTTCAGCAGCCTCTCGAGCATCATGGGGTTGCTGCCGTTGCTATCGAGTTTTAGGAGATAGCCCATTTCTTTGATCCGCCGAATGTCATCTCGCAGTTCTTCATGAAGCGTGGGTTCTCCTCCAGTAATGACCACTGCATCAAGAAAACCTTTGCGTTCCTGTAAGAAATCCAGCACCTCCTCCAAATCAATCGGGGGAGGTAAGGGATTCTTCGGTTTGATCAGAAGATCCGGGTTATGACAAAAGGGACAGCGGAGGTTGCACCCCCGGGTAAAAAGGACAGTGGCAATCTCACCCGGGTAGTCCAACAAGCTTTGTTTTAAAAATCCTGCATATTTCATGATTAATTAATCGCCTTGTCAAAGACTTTGCGATCTTTGTATTCCTGCTGTTTTCCTGCATTCCAATGATCGACCGGGCGCAGGTAGCCGACGACACGTGAATAGACTTCACACTCTGTGGTATGTCCTTCTGACTCGCAGATCGGGCAGGTAAAGTTCTCTCCTTTGATATAACCGTGTTGCGGACAGATGCTAAAGGTCGGCGTAACGGTGAAGTAAGGGAGACTAAATTTTTCACATACCCGACGGGTCAGCTTTTTGACGGCTTCAATGGACGGTACCGCTTCTCCCAGGAAGATATGGAAAGTAGTACCTCCTGTATACCGGGTCTGCAGATCATCCTGAATACTCAGAGCTTGGAACAGGTCATCGGTATAATTGACCGGCAGCTGGGTGGAGTTTGTATAGTAGGGTTCTGCTCCCTGCTCGACCTCTGCTTGATTGGCAACGACAATGACCGGATAAGCCTCTTTATCCTTGCGGGCAATACTGTAGGATACTCCTTCTGCCGGGGTTGCCTCCAGGTTGAAGATGTTCCCGGTTTCCTCCTGATAAACCTGCAAACGGTCTCTCATGAACTCCATGACTTCTAATGAAAAGGCTTTGCCTTCCGGACTTCCGATGTCTTTTCCGAGGAAGTTCAGGCAGGATTCGTTCATGCCGATCAGACCGATAGTTGAAAAATGATTCTTCCAAAACTGACCAAAGCCATCTTTTACGCCACGCAGATAGAAACGTGAATAAGGGTAGAGTCCTGAATCGCTCAGGTTTTCCAGTACTTTCCTCTTAATCTCCAGACTATCTTTGGCCAGATCCATAATATCTGCAAGGATATTAAAATATTCCTCTTTGTTGCTGGCCAGATAACCAATGCGACTCATATTAACAGTTACCACACCAATGGACCCGGTCAGCGGGTTAGCTCCGAATAATCCACCACCGCGTTTGCGGAGTTCACGGTTATCCAACCGGAGGCGGCAACACATGCTGCGTGCATCCTCTGGACTCATATCTGAACCGATAAAGTTTGAAAAGTTAGGAATACCATAGCGGGCAGTCATTTCCCAGATTTTATCGTAAACCGGGTTGTCCCAGTCAAAATCTTCCGTAATGTTATAGGTGGGAATTGGGAAGGTAAACACCCGTTCTTCCGCATCGCCATCCATCATCACCTCTGCGAAGGCCCGATTAAACATATCCATTTCCCTCTGGAATTCACCATAGGTTTCATTCATGAACTGTCCGCCAATGACAACCGGTTCCGTTTTCATGTAATTGGGCACTTTCAGGTCCATGGTAACATTGGTAAATGGCGTTTGGAACCCTACCCTGGTGGGTACGTTCATGTTAAATACGAACTCCTGCAATCCCTGTTTGACCTGTTTGTATTCCAGACCATCATAACGGATAAACGGTGCCAGGAGCGTATCAAAATTGGAAAATGCCTGCGCTCCTGCTGCTTCGCCCTGCAGGGTGAAGAAGAAGTTCACAATCTGTCCTAAGATCGTGCGGAAATGTTTGGCCGGTGCGCTGACCACTTTACCTCTGGCACCCTTAAAGCCTTCCCGTAACAGATCGCGAATATCCCATCCTACACAGTATACGCCGAGAATCCCCAGATCATGGATGTGAAAATCTCCACTACTCTGGGCTTCTTTCATCTGTGGTGTGTAGATCTGGTTTAACCAGTACTGGGAAACAATCACCGATGAAATATGAAAATTCATGCCCTGAAGTGAATAGGTCATATTGGAGTTTTCTTTTACACGCCAATCATTCTTCTCCAGATAATTAGCAACGATTTCATTGTTCATTAATAGCTGACTGGTTTCTCTTATATCTTCATGCTGCTTTCGATAGAGTATGTAAGCCTTGGCGGTTTTATAATGTCCGTTTTTGACCAGTACTTTCTCAACGAGATCTTGTATCCCTTCAACCGTCGCGATTTCATCATCGTCAACGTATTGTGCAATTTCAACAACTTTATCCGCCAGCTCAACGGCTGTCTTATAATCTTTTCCCCCTACAGCTCTTGCTGCTCTGAAGATCGCCCGGGATATCTTCTCTGTTTCGAAGCTCTCTATCCGGCCATCTCTTTTCTTAATTTTGCTAATGTCCATTCATTCTTCCTCCTCTAATGCAGCTTGATAATGATTTTACACGACACACAAGATATATGGCAATAATTTTTTTGCACCACTATATCCTGTATTTTTACATTATGCTTCAATCCTTGGACAAACTCAAATGCCATGGTTTGCTTATGGATGTTTTTTTATAGCATTTTCAAAAAAATTGCGGCTTAATCTACAGTTTTTATTCATTTACGCGGTTATTCGATTTAATAGTGACAAAAATTGAGCAAAACAGGCGATTTGCTCCGTTTTGCTCAATATTTCTTTAATTATTTTTTCCTTATGGTCCTTTTTACCTTTGGTAGCATTCTACCATGATATCCTGTTTATGGTCCTAGATAATTCTGCCTAATCTTTCACGTTAATTAGAAAATAGGTTGAGAATAAGCGGAATTATTAGTTGGTTAGTTGGTTAGTTGAAGTGGGTTGGTACAAAAATAGACACGAATAACACGGATTTAGCACTCAAGAGTACAACCCTCTTCGAGGACAACTTATGTTCCCTTCGGTCACGTTTCAATATGACGCTGATACTCCCTCTGGTCGTTATTAAGGATGCGGATTGACACGGATTTTTTTTGTAAGGGGTCAGGGGTGAGGGCATGCCTGGCGCCTGGCGCCTAACCCCTAACTCCTAACCCCTAACTCTTCACCTATTTTCATCGATGGTTGTGTCCTGCGGCCGTGATTGGCCGGTACTTATTCGGACAGTTTTTTGTTTAGGAGTGCCTGAACCGTTAGGGGCAGTCCAAACAGGTTGATGAAGCCTTCGGCGTCTTTGTGGCTGTATACTTCGTCAGAGCTGAAGGTAGCCAGGTCTTCGCTGTACAGAGAATAGGGTGATTTTGAAGCAACTGCATTGCAGCTGCCTTTGTACAGCTTTACTTTGACGGTTCCTGAAACGGTCTTCTGGGTTTCCTCAATAAAGGCATCCATGGCTTCTCTTAATTTGCAGAACCAGTTTCCGTCATAGACCAGTTCGGTATATTTTAGGGCCATCTGCTCTTTAAACTGCAGGGTGCGGCGATCCAATGTCAGGCGTTCCAGTTCTTCGTGTGCCGCGTAGAGTATGGTTCCACCCGGTGTTTCATAAACGCCTCTGGATTTCATCCCAACCAGGCGGTTTTCAACCATGGTAACAATGCCTACACCATTGGCACCACCTAATTCATTGAGCTTTGTCAATAGTTTCACAGGTGCCATTACTTCGCCATTCAGGCTGACGGGATTCCCTTTTTCAAAACCAATCTCCACATAGGTGGGTACATCAGGTGCTTCTTCCGGGGGTACCGTGAGCATATACATGCTGTTCTGTGCTTCATTCCATGGATCTTCAAGATCTCCGCCTTCATGGGAAATATGCCAGATGTTACGATCCCGGCTGTAGATTTTCTCTTTGGTAACCGGTACATCGATCCCATGTGCAACCGCATAATCTATGGCATCTTCACGTGATTTGATGTCCCATTCCCGCCAGGGGGCGATGATCTTCAGATTAGGGTTAAAGGCTTTGATGCCCAGTTCAAAACGGACCTGGTCATTGCCTTTACCCGTCGCACCATGACAGATGGCTGTGGCACTTTCCTGCGCAGCAATTTCTACCATTCTCTTTGCCATCAATGGGCGGGCAAAGGAGGTCCCCAGCAAATATTTTTTCTCATAAATGGCTCCGGCTTTGAGAACGGGGAAAATGTAATCACTTACAAATTCGGCCGTTAAATCTTCGATATAAACTTTAGACGCGCCAGACTTCAGAGCCTTTTCGCGAACGGGATCGACCTCTGCGCCCTGTCCAACGTTGGCACAAAAAGCAATGACTTCGTAGCCATAGTTTTCTTTTAACCAAGGGATAATGATGGATGTATCGAGTCCACCCGAATATGCCAATATAACTTTTTCCATGATGTTTCCTCCTTTAAATTCATTGGCTTTATCTATGTTTAACGTTCGTTATTACGCCATGGCAATCATGAGAGCCAACGTATATTGTATTCCTTTTTAACAAAATTTTCACCCAATTTTTTATCAAACCCCAAAAATAACGGAAATCAAGAAGACCGAATAGACGCGGACTGCCAAGACTTTCGTGGACTTTTTTATTTAAAAAGTCACCTCTTGTTCAGCAGAAATTCCTATCACCATAGGTAACATGTTATGAAATTTTGATCTTCCAAACAAATCATTGGAGCTTAAGACCTTTCCTCTATGTGTTTAACCATACTGAGAAATTAAAATTGGTCCGCGTTCGTCCAAAAAGTCCGCGTTGTCCGCGTCTATTAATATTCATAACATATACCTGTCTATCGGTATTTTTCACATTTTACATCACCAGCGCCATGATGGCTTTGTGGGCGTGGAGACGGTTTTCGGCTTCGTCGAATACGACGGACTGTGGTCCATCGATCACTTCTTTGGTAATTTCCTTGCCGCGTTTGGCAGGCAGACAGTGCAGGACGATGGCATCTTTTTGGGCTGCATTTAGTAATTCGCTGTTGATCTGGTATTGGGCGAATTGCTTCTCCTTCTCCTCCGCTTCGCCTTCCTGCCCCATACTCGCCCATACATCAGTGTATAAAACATCTGCACCCGCAACCGCTTCAAAGGGGTTTGTTACGACCTGAATTTTCGCTCCTGTTGCCAGCGCGTCCTGCTGTGCCATTGCCAGGATCTCCGGATTGGTTTGATACCCGAGGGGAGCAGCAATGGTTACATCCATGCCTACTTTTGCGCCGCCAAACAGCAGCGAATGGGCCATATTATTTCCATCCCCAATATAGGCCAGTTTTATCCCTTTTAATCCACCCTTGTGTTCCGTAATGGTCATCAGATCTGCTAAGACCTGTGTCGGATGCAGCAGATTGGTTAATCCGTTAATAATCGGAATAGAAGCCCAGTCGGCCATTTCCATGACTTCCTGATGATCAAAGGTACGGATCATGATTCCATCCAGCACACGAGAAAGCACGAGTGCTGTATCCGGTACGGTTTCTCCCCGACCCAGTTGAATATCACGGGGTGACAAAAAGAGTGCGTGTCCACCCAGTTGATACATGCCCACCTCAAAGGCTACGCGGGTACGTGTGGATGACTTTTGGAAGATCATCCCCAGGGTTTTCCCTGCCAGTACATGGTGCGCAATGCCTGCCTTCTGCTTCTGTTTCAGATCCAGCGCAACCTCAAGCATGAGTGCAATTTCTTCTGGACTGAAATCGTGCAAACTTAGGAAATCTCGTCCTCGCAGCGCGTTACTGATTTCCATAATTACCCTCCTTTGACCTCTTTATTTCCATTGTTTTAATGCATCTTTAAACAGGGTCAGTGCCTGTTTGATTTCTTTTTCATTGATGTTCAACGGGGGTACCAATCGAACCACCCGTGGACCTGCGCCAATCACGAGCAAACCTTTTTGCATACAGATCTGCACGAGATCTTTGACGTCTTGATTGAACTCAATACCGATCATGAGCCCTCTGCCTCTAACCTCAATCATTCTTGGATCCTGCAGGTTGCCTAAGGATTCCCTGATCCGATCAGAAGACTGCTGAACCCCTAATGCAAAGGATGGCTCGGTAACGATCGCCACCAGTTTATTCCCGACTGCAGTAGCCAGGGGATTCCCTCCAAATGTAGATGCATGATCTCCAGGGGCAAACCCTGAAGCTGCTTCATTGCTGGCCAGCATAGCGCCAATGGGAAACCCGCCGCCAAGTCCTTTGGCCATAGTCACAATGTCTGGTGTAACACCATAGGTTTGATAGGCAAAAAATTGACCTGTTCGCCCAATCCCACACTGAACTTCATCAAAAATCAGCAGAATCCCTTCTCGGTTACAGATTCTACGGAGTCCTTTGAGGAATATAGGATCTGCAGGGTGAATGCCACCCTCTCCCTGTATGGGTTCCACCATGATCGCAGCGGTCTGATCGGTGATTAATTTTTCCACGGAACCCAGATCATTGTAGTCAGCATATACGAATCCATCGGGTAACGGCGCAAATCCTTCCTGGTATTTTTCCTGTCCAGTGGCTCTTACTGTCGCCAGGGTACGCCCATGGAAAGAGTGGTTAAAGACAATCATCTGATTACGGCCTGCTTCTTTCTTGCGATAGAAGTATTTTCTTACCAGTTTAATGGCTGCTTCGTTCGCTTCCGCACCACTGTTGCAGAAAAAGGCTTTGCCAAGTCCTGATACGTTTACGAGCTTTTCTGCCAAGTCGACCTGGGGTTGGTTCCAGTATAGATTGGAGATGTGCCACAGGTTGCCTGCCTGTTCTTTGATGACAGCCTGCAAACGGTCATCACAATGTCCAAGCACGCAAACAGCGATCCCCCCCACAAAATCAAGGTACTGTTTCCCATCTGCATCCCACAAATATGCCCCCTTACCTTTGACAGGCGCGATAGGAAAACGGCTGTAAGTATTCATAACATATTCCTGTCCCCTGGACACAATGTCTTTATTTGTCATAGTGATTCCTCCTTTATAGTAGACAGATTATGCGTCATAAAGTTGGTTAGTTGGTTAGTTGGTTAGTTGGTTAGTTGGTTAGTTGGTCAGTTGGTTAGTTGGTTAGTTGGTTAGTTGGTTAGTTGGAAAACTGAATAGGGTGTAGAATGGGACAAGCGGTGTCTGACCCCAACAATATTGGAACTCTGCGTATCTAGATAATTGGGTGGTAACGC
>JAYEHK010000182.1:0-7650 GCA_034659475.1 Bacillota bacterium
GCCAGCGTTCTTTTAGGGTCCTGAAATTTCTTTCTACCTTACCTTTACTAGCTCCGTCCCTGACAGGTGTGTGGAGTTCCACTGTACCAATAGAGCCACAGATAAGAGAAAGTTGTTCGTTTTTGTAAGCAGAGCCGTTATCTAGATACAATTTATTCGGAATTCCATAGCGTGCAACGGCCTCCTTAAATATGATTTGGAAGTTGTAGGCACTGTCGTTGTAAAAATATTTGCCCCCCACAATCATTCTGGAATGGTCATCAAGAGCCATAATCAGGTAGGTGCGACGAGTCTGGCTGTCCTGGGTGATGTATGGGCCATAACACGTATCGGCTTGGTACATGGATCCAGAGAACTCCTCTTCGAAAGCCTTGCGATCTTTCATATTAATATTGCGGGCAGATTTCAAGTCATTACGTTTGATAAAACGCTGTACACTGGCCACTGACACTTCTGATGCTTTGATAAAGCCATTTTCTATCAGGCGGTTGTAGATTTGGGTAGCATTAAGCTTGGGATACTTAGCCTTTAACCTAAATATTTCTTCGGTAGCGGCATCCGAAAGCTTTCTGGTCATACCCTTATCAGAGCGGGTCTTAGGCATCAGAGCATCCATGCCGCCCTTTTTGTAATATTCCTCCCACTTTTCAAGGGTCTTGGGATTATACCTGACCTGGGAACCATCCGGAAGTGTAAGCATGTCAGCTGTTACCCTTCTGTAGTAGGCGGTCTTAGTGGCATCAGGAAATACACCCTGGATGACCGGCGCAATCAGGGCGAATCGAAAATAGGCCATTTCAATAATAGATTTTTCGTTGTTTCTGTCATTCATTATGACGATCACCTCCTTCTGCATAATAGAATGACCACAGCCGGATAGCCATTGCGCAATTATGTGGAAGTGGTAAAACGGAAAGTGCAGGATTCTCAGGGAGAAGCAGAATGTGCAGTTTTTAAGGTTCCTTGAAGAAAAGAGAAGTCATGAGACAGGAAAAACTTTTTAAGTCCTGAAGATAATTTCCGCATAGAAAAACGCGTTAAGTATCTTATGAAATCCAAGGATGACATAATATGGTCCTGCAACACACCGAGCCAAAGCTGCTTATGCCTGCGGAACAAATGTATCCACCGGTAAAGGGTAGATATGGAGATCTCATATTTGTCACATATTTCTTGGATGCTGCCGGAGTGGGTGTAATAATCCCGCAGAACAGCGAGAATGAAAAGAATACTGTATGAACCATAAGGAATTATGATTTCAGGGATGATAGCATGGGTATGTCCGCACGATGTACATAACACTCGCAATATGCTGACCTGGTAACAAACAGTTTTCCCGGATTCATAGGAAATCAGATAGCGTTTATACGAAGCGTGGGAACGACAGGAGTGCCTTGCTCCGCAAGTTGGGCATATGAAGTCTTCCATTTTGAAGCAATTCATGAAATGGTCAAAAAGCTGTAGTGCGGAAAGGCCTATTAAATTTAGATTGCAAAATATCGTAAATTCTCTTATCATAAACCTGTTGTTGGTGATGGAATGTATATTCAATGCATTTCATCAACTTAATCTTGGCGGACTTGGTCCGGCAGGGTGTGAAAGAGAAAGAGTGTTTACGGGTGAGGTAAATGGACTCTTTCTCTTTTTATTTTCTGACATTGTTTACTATATGTAATCATAGCCATTATTGCAATACACTTACGGAAAAATAAAGTGCCGTATTCAACGACACATTCTTTTAGGTGCAAGCCTGGGTTATGGAATTTTAATTTGATGTGTTTTTGTTATTACTGGTAATCTGAAATTGTCGCCTTACACTTGATAGTGCTCAAATATTAAAAACAGCTGATAATCAGATGTATCGTGCTAAACAACAGGGGCGTAATCAGGTTAAAGCAAATCTTGATAAAAAAGTGCTTCTTCTTGGACCGGAACTTAACCGGAATTCTGCCGTAATTCATAAAAAGGGAATAGAGGTTGTAACAGATCCCAATGAAGCATCGATTGTTATTGCGGATGTCAATAGCGTGCGATATGCGCCAGATAATGTGCCTTTGTATGTTTTAGGCACGGGCTCTATTGTTGACTGGGGTGTAAAACGCATTAGACCAGATGCAATCGTACATAAATCTTTGGAGAGTATATGTGATGTAATTATAGGCGTTAAAGAAAAGGCACAGGAAAAGGATATTATGCCATCGGTTCAGGACGAATCTGATACGGAAAGCGTTGATGATTCTGTAAAGACAAGTAAACTGTCTGTTCTTCCTGGAGTAAGATCTGGCAACAATGTCAGGGCCCAGACCATTCCGAAACATGGCGCGATATATGTCACCTGCCTCGCGAAGCCAGCAGAAGCTGCGGAAATGGCCGTTAAATTATGCCAATCAATTGAAAAAACTGCTTTGATCTGTGCTGCTCCTGATAGCAGGGCGGGCTTGGTTCTTAAGATACCAACGGAAAAGCTGATTGTTTCAGATTGGCGTATGCCCGGAGCTGAAGCACCGGTTCAGTGGATGGATATAACAGTATGGCCTGTTGATCCGTTTAAACATCTTAATATAGCTAAAAAAGATGAAATTGAGACTTTGATTGATGCAATTAAGTCTCGTTTCGCTTTGACGGTTATTGATTGTGGGTCAAGGCTTGATTTATGTTCTCGAATTGCTGGAGACGAAGGGGTATTATTAGTTCATACTGATGGGGATTCATCCGACATAGTGGCAGATCAGTGGAGCAAAACATTTTCAACGGGGAAAGTAATTACAATGTCACCGACGGAGGTTCCGGAAGTTATTATTGGAGACAATGGGTTTGTAATCAGCCCCGGCCAGATTTCGGCTCAAAACAAGCAGTTTAATTAATTGCCAATCTAACAGTCTTTAATGCTCAAATAAAAATTTGTCATATATTATGTTAAAATAAACATTGGAGTTGCCGTTTGGCGGTTTGGTCACTTTCCCACTGAAGGGAGGTGATGCTTATGGTTACATATAGCGAATTGTTTCAGTTCTGCTTGGTAATCGTAGGAGTTATTTCCCTGTGTATAATGCGCAGAAAATAACAAGACCGCCTTTAAGTAAGGCGGTCTAAACACGTTTTAGGACCTACCGCCGTACCAAAAGCGGCAATTCCTTTTATTAAGTATATGCTAGCATGTTACGAATTATACGTCAATAAGCCCTCTGTTTATGTTATAGAGGGTTTTCATACTTTCCGATGAATTAAAAATTATTTTGTAATAGCCCCCAGGAATTTTGAAAACTCTTTGATACTATAAAAGAGGAGGCGAAAGCTTTTTGAAACACAAGAAGTACAGTACGATAAAATAAGTAAAGAGGGGTGAATACATAAAATTTAAAGGAGGAATTTCTTATGAAAAAGAACATATTGATTTTAGCACTGGCATTAACTTTCGCCATGGTGCTCGCAATTCCGTCTTTTGCAAACGGAAGTGACATCTACATTGCTGTTGATGGGGATCTTGTTGAATTTACAGATCAGGCACCTTATATTGACAGTAATAACCGTACCCTGGTACCCATTCGTTTTGTAGCTGAAGCATTAGGCGCAAAAGTTGGGTGGGACGGAGATACTCGTACAGTAACAATTGATCAGGAAGCCCATAAAGAGTTGCCTACAGCGCACATTATTGTAATGATTGATCAAAAAGACGTAAAAGTAAACGGTAAGACTTGCACGATGGATACCACAGCGATTATTGTTCCAGCCACAGCCAGAACCATGGTTCCGGTAAGATTTATCAGTGAGTATTTGGGAGCCTATGTTGATTGGGATGGCGATAACCGGGTAGTGCATGTGTTTACCAACGGACAGAATGATAATGAAAAGGCATCTGTTAAAAAGGACATTGCTTCACATGTCTCCGATGGTACTCCTGCTGCCGGTAAGCAGTGGGCATATATTTCAGCGGAGAAAGAAGCTAAGGTGATGGCACTGCCGGTAGATATTGCTGGAATACCACCACTTACGACATATGATGAGTTGAATGAGGCGTATGCAGAGTATGAATTTAACTATTTAGTAGACAATATGCCAAAACTTGAGTCCAACCAAATTTTTTATACTAGTGAAAAATTGCTGTATCAAGATTGCGTGGGAGATTACACCGCACAAGGATTACTAGTAACAACGAATGCAGATGGTACAGTAACCGAGCAGGTAGCAGATATAAGTGCCAGCTTTGTCGGAAGTAAAACACCGTATGTGTATATGTTTATAGATGCGAAACTGCATATTTAATTATATCGGACGGAGATTATAAGCTGATTAAAAATAAACCTTAATGGAGTTGCTGTTTAAAGGAAGTCTTTATAAGATGATCCTTAGTAAAACAGCAACTTCTTTATTTTATAGTCAATTATATAAATATCACGAGGGAGGTTAAGTATGGCTAAATTAAAAGGACTAATTATCGGAGTTCTGGCAGGATTTATTATAGGGATTTTACCAGCTCCTGTACTGGCGTATGTATTTTATCCACCGACGACAGATCAAAGTGAAGTTCAACGAATAATTAATAAAGGAGCAATGGACAGACTGGAGCCGTGTACCCAACCTGATGAGACAGGATTCAAAGAATTTGTAGGGGCTACATACTGGACAAAAAGTACCAAAGCAAGTAAAAATTCAAGCATAAAATATAGAACAACACAATTAAAGATACGGATTGGTCCTGCAGATCATCCCAATTCTCTTTATACAGCCTTTGATGCTAGCGATTTTAGTATGCAAGATAAGATGGATTATGGACAGGTATACTACAGCATGGTGGGAATCACAATGGGGGATTTCTATAACCGAATGACAAAGGCAGATGGTACCAGGGCTAGTAAAAAAGAAGTGGATTTGGCTTTTGAACAGTTTGATATGATTTACGTGGGTGCAACGGTAGCAATCTATTCAACAGACATTAACCATCCTCTGCAGACCATTAATACTTTGTCGGAAGTAGATGCTGCCTGTGCTGCTACAGGCTTTGGCGCTTATGCGGATGAAATGAAAACTCGCTGGAATGCACAATTAATTATAAGAGATCGACCGGATTTCAGTCCGGTACCATCCGGAGCCACATCATGGCAGGAAAAATACCTGACAGAGCCGGCATTTGTTGTTGATGGTAGTATAGGATCAACCAAGGACGTGCAGTTTGACATTATCAACACAGGCATATTCTCCGATATAACTGATGTGCTTATTTGGCGTGAAGGCAACTTCGAAGAAGAGATTTATTACGAAAAAGAGATCAAAGTTGAAGCCGGAGATCGGAATACCATTACGATCCCTGACGTTAAACTGGATGAAAGCTTTCTGGCAATAAAGGTAAATGTAGATGGTGTAACTCCATCTCACGAAGCACAGACGGCTCAATTCAATAACATGATGCTTATTCAGCTGGGCGGTTCGTCAGGTTCAAATAACGCAGCGGTTTCAGGTGGTGTTGATCTGGCAATAACAGGAAAACTGTCAAGATCCAGTGTTTCAATACCTCCGAACGGAACGCCAATGTCTGGCAGTATTACATACACCATAACCCGAAAGGACAGTGGTACAGATCTGGTTACAGGTGTTGTTACCATGTATGGTCCAGTGGGGACAAAGACAGCAACGGTTACTCTAACGGGAGGGCAGTCGATCAAACAAGCGTATCTTTTTAAAACCGGTGTACCTGGTACATATCAAATGAGCGCACAGGTGTGGCCAAGCGGACAGAATGAATTGAATCCGACAGATAACTGTACGCCACCCTACATAATGACGTTTACAAAACAGGCCTATCCGGAAAGGAAAGATGGCGATTCTGGAATTGAAGGAGGATTAGGCGGTTAGAGCAATTATGGCTTAGCTTTTTACAACAATATATAATTGGTCAAAAAGGCTCACATTAAAGAATGTGGGCCTTTTTTTATGGAAGGAGAGTGATTCTATTGTTTTAAAAAGCTTTTACATAATGAGGATGGACAGGCATTAGTAGAATTTGTTATTTGCCTGCCAGTCTTTATTGCTTTTGCTTATGGGGTTTTCGTTCTTTTTTGGTGGGGTTCTATTGGACTTATAACACAGGAAGTTTCACATGAAGTTGCTCGTAAATATGCAGTAACAATGGATTCTTCAGATGCTGAAAAGCTTGGTGAAACTTACCTTGGCCGGTGGGCATATATGTTTATCGAAACAGACTCTATAAATGTAACCGTCTATCAAAGCGGTGATAAAGCCGTATCCAATGTATCGGTTAAACCAAGAGTGTCACAATTATATTTTTATCAAAAATCAACAATTAGTAGATCATCTTCCTGTGTACTGGAGCGAGTCTGGCGGGAAAGAAGCAAATATTTGTAGATTTGGAGGCATGCTTTTGATTATAAAACATGTAAAAAACGAGAAAGGTTCCATCATGATTGAGACAGTATGTGCTAATATGCTGCTGCTTATATGTTTTTTAGCATTTATGGAAGCTGTCTTTATGTATCAGGGTTCGATGTATACGCAAAGAATAGCCAGTGTAACATTGGGGTCTGACCCCAGGATGTAACATTGGGGTCTGACCCCAGGATGTAACATTATTTAAGGTAAAATGTAAAATTATTGAAGGAAGAAGATGCCTCCTGCTACAATAGTAGCAGGGGGTGATTTATTATGGCGAGAAAACCGCGAGTGGAGTATGCAGAGGGGATTTTTCATGTCATCCAGCGTGGTAATAATAGGGAATATATATTTAATGAAGCGGATGAAAAGGACTATCTGATAGATTGTTTTCAACGTGCTGTAGAAAAGGATAAAGCAGAGATTTTTGCTTATGTAGTGATGGGGAATCATTTTCACGCAGCAATGAAATCAGAAAACGAATCGTTGGGAAAAGTAATGCAGAGAATTAACACACGTTACAGCGTCTATTATAATCGCAAACGAGAACGAACTGGTCATGTCTTTGAGGGCCGGTATAAAGCTGCCCCTGTTCAGGATGACCGATATTTATTGGCACTTGTTCGATATATTCACCGTAATCCTGTACGTGCTAAAATATGTGATCGTGTTGAGAATTACAGATGGAGCAGTGATGGTTATTATAGAGGCATTTGCGATAGTTTTGTTTGCAGCGACTTGCTCTTGGGAATTCTGGCAAATGACTCACGAGTTGCATTAGATGAATATCATAATTTGATGAAGATTACCGATGAACATCAGGATATGATGATAAGGGAAGCTGATTATATTGGTGATGAAGCTCTCTGCGCACAGTGGACATCTCAAGAGTTAGATCCTGCTCGAAGCGAACTAGATGAAATCCTGATCAATACAGGTTTAGACATGGAAGGATATAGAATGGTCAAGAACGGATCAAGAAAACGTGAGTTAGTTCCGTATAAAGAGGCCTTTGTCCGTAGAGCGTTGGCAGAGGGCTACCCTCAAAACGAAATCGCTTCTTTTCTTGGATTAACACGAATGACTCTATACCGATATATAAAAAATTAGTAACTATTCAGCATCCCCTATTATCATAGAAGGGCAGGTCAAAGAGAAGGCTGATAACAACCTTCAAAATTGAACCTAAAAACGGGTTAAAAAATTATAGAGAGTATGTAAAGAGAGGTTTGCCAGAAGTCAAAGCCATTATGGCATCAAATACAG
>JAYEHK010000183.1:0-7498 GCA_034659475.1 Bacillota bacterium
TATACAATTCCTCTCCACCATTTGGATAATTTACCGTTACTTCCGGATCTACCGTATCCAAGATTTCTGGACCGGAAGTTCCTTCGCCAGTTAAAGCAAATATGGTTAATGGCAAAACCATAAATGTTACGAACATAAGAACAATATTCTTTGTCATTTTTCCTCCATTTTGTTTATTTTTTCAACACTTTTTTTTTGTGTTATTCCTTATTACACTTTAATTGATAATTTTATTTACTTAAAATAAATAAAACACCTTCTTCACCATACATGTTTTAAAGGTGTTTTATTCAGTTGAAATTAAGTTGGTATTAATTACCGACGTGAAACTTAATAAAGTATTCAATACCCGAAATAATTGTAATGACTACCGCTATGTACATCGCCCAGTCTCCAAGTGGAAGATTCGTAAACGAATGATAGGTGTTGGGTAATATCACCAAAAAAACTGCTACAATTTGAGATACCGTCTTTAATTTACCCAACTTACTTGCAGGAATCAAAACCCCTTCTTCTGCTTTCACTACCCTTAGACCCGTTACTGCAAATTCACGTCCAATAATGACAATCGCAATCCATCCTGCAACTCTACCCAATTCAACGAGACTAATCAAAGCAGCTGTAATCAGCAGTTTATCAGCAAGCGGATCCAATATAATTCCCAAACGGGTTATCTGTTTCCATTTACGCGCAAGATACCCGTCTAAACTATCCGTAATAACAGCAATACCAAAAATCCCAGCGGCAATGTAATCTCCATAGGGAACGTGCACCAAAAGCATAACCACAAAAACAGGTACAAGAATTATTCTTAATATAGTAAGACTATTTGGTATGTTCATCCTCTAATTCTCCAATCAAATCGTATTCTCTTATGCCCTTGACAGCCACGTTTTCAAAATTTCCCATAATTAAATTTCGATCACTTTTAATCATCGTTATTCCATCTACTTCTGGTGCCTGAAATGCAGTTCTGCCAATCCATAGATTTTTGGATACTTTGGATGATACCAATACGCGTTCCTTAGTTCCAACCCTTTGCATATTTTTACTTCTGCTAATCCTTTTTTGGAGACGCATAATCTTATCTCTTCGTTCTATTTTTACTTCCTCAGGCACTTGTTGCTCCATGCTAAAAGCTTTCGTTCCCTCTTCAGGGTCAAAGCAAAACACTCCTAACCAATCAAATTCCATCTCTTGAACAAAATCAAACAGTTGCGTAAAGTCCTCTTCCGTTTCCCCCGGGAACCCTACCATTACAGTTGTTCGCAGCACTAAATCCGGAATCTGATCTTTAAGTTTTCGGAAAAATTTATATAGGTATTCCCCTGAATGATGCCGATTCATACTCTTTAATATTCTGTCAGATACATGTTGAATAGGAATATCTACATAAGGAACCAACTTTTTACACGAAGTGAAACACTCCACTAGATCATTTGGAATATGCGCTGGATGAAGATACATTAAACGTATCCATTCCAGATCATCAATCCTGTCTAAGGCTTTAACAAGTGGTACCAAATGAGATCCGTCCGTAAGATCCTGTCCATAATTTGCAGTATCCTGCGCTATTAAAGTTAGTTCTCGTACTCCGTCCTGTACCAATTGTTTTGATTCATCCACTAATTCTACAACAGGTCTGGATCTTAAATTCCCTCTTATAGAAGGAATTGCACAATAGCTACACCAGTTGTTACACCCTTCTCCTATCTTTAAGTAGGCTGCACCTTTTGGAGTGGTTAACACTCGTGGTCCTTTTTCTATAAACGTCTTCGAAGGAGAAGATACACACCATACACGCTCTCCCCTTAGGACCTTTTCGACAATTTTATCAATCTGTATAAATGCTGATATGCCAACAATTGCATCTAATTCAGGCAGTTCATCGAACAAATCCTGCGGATAGCGCTGTGCTAGGCATCCTGTTGCCAGAAGATATTGTAAAATGCCTTCCTCTTTTAAACGAGCTGTATCAAGAATGGTTTGAATTGCTTCTTCCTTGGCTTCAGTGATAAAGCCACAAGTATTTATGATAACTAATTCTGCTTTCCGAGGATCTGATACAATTTTATAACCTGCTTTTTTCAGAATCCCTATCATTATTTCTGTATCTACACGGTTTTTTGAACAACCTAAACTGATAAACCCAACATTCACCTGATTAAACCTCAATTCTCAACTACTTCATTTACTTCAAACACTTTTGTAACGACTTCCCATGATTCGCCAATAGGTGGTAATACTTCTTGATTTAACGTTAAAACAATGCCGCCAGCATTGCCTGCTTTTACTTCAATAACACTTTTACCTGAAAAAAGCAATTCTTGTCCGGCTGGAAGAATATCTAAATACTTTGTTTCCCCATCAACATCAATCTGCAGCCAACATTTTTCCTTTGCCTGAATAATAAGATCCAATTGATCAACTGACATCTCTGCTGGGGATTGATTGTTTTCATCATCCTGTTTATCAGGAGTCTCAATTATTGGATTTTGATCTGGCGTTACTATATTGTTAGCCATATTACGTTCCGAGATGTATCCGACTACATAACTGCCCAACCAGACAGCCATGACCAAAAATACACCAGCAATAATAATATTTTTTATAGGTAAGTTTTTTCGTTGGCTATAATTTTTTTTGGCTGCTTTTTCAGAAGAATAATATTCATCAACTTCATGTGTTCCATAGGCTAGTTTTCTAAACTCTCGTACCATTTCATCGGGATTAAGCTTTAAAAATTTCGAGTACCTTTTTACAAAACCACTTGCGTATACCTGCGGAGGTAAACCCTCGAATCGTTCTTCTTCCAACGCCCGTAAATAAATTTTCCTGATTTTCGTCTCGTCTTCAATATCTTCTAACGTAAATCCTTGCCTTTCACGTTCACATTTTAATTTTTCGCCGAATCCTTCCATATTTTCACCCCTAGTCTATCATTGATGTAAATTCTTCCACTTTACGGTTGCCATTTGTTACACTACCAACAGCGATACGAATCGCCTGTCTCGAGGGATAACCTGCTGAAATGCCAAACACCATTCCTGCCAAAAAGCTATGCATTTGCAATGCCGGATTAAACATTTGGTTTGGCATCAACGTTATATCCTGAATTTCTTTACGACTCTTATAAATAATCCCATTACACCCATCAGTGATAAGGCAATGTTCTACTCCATTTTCTACCAACTGGCTTGCTTGTGCAATATAATAATCTCGATTGTTCAAGTCATGTGTCCCAAGAACAACAATTGAATACTGACTTAAATAAATAGGAATATCTTTTGATACTAATAGTCCTCCACACAAACGAGGAAATATTTCATTTTTAGTTAATTTCGACGATAGATATTCCTGATATTTTTCCTGAATGATCAGATAGTCACAATGGCTAATTGTCCATTCCTGTCTATCTATATAATCCAAGAAAGCCTTGAAAATAATACTTTCTTCATATTGAATATCGTTGTTAAATAAAATTCTTCTACTTGTTCGCAAATCAGGGTGCCTGTAAACGGTTTGAATATCCATATTATGTTTTTTCATATGGGACTTCATTTGATCAGCCAATTCGTCATTTCCTACCATTGTAAAGATCCTGGCTTCAGTGCCAAAATACGCAAGTGTTTCTCCAACCTCAACAGCAAATCCACCTGGTACTACATCAATGGTTGTTTTTTCATGCTCCATAAAAACATTAACCGAAAGATGTACCTCTCCCAGTATCACAATAGATTTTTTTTGATTGAATACATACCCTTTCCCAAGAATAAAACCCTTTTTCATAAGATTCGAAATATGTACTGCAACTGATGAACGGCTTATTCCTAATCGCTTTGCCAGTTCATCCTGGGAAATCAGCGGTTCCATTTGAAGAATCTGGACAATCTCCTTCTCTTTGAAGGTAAGCCTCATGCTGATTCACTCCCCAAAAATCATCTAAATATAACAATATCATCAGGTAACATAGAGACCAAATTCCTTACAATCCTTTATTTGACTGTAGTCTTTCCATTTCTTCTATATTAATTAACACCTCTCTTTTCTTATTTGTATCTGGTTCAGAAACAATCCCTTTTTCCTCCATAACATCCACTAACCTTGCTGCCCTTGAATACCCAATACGCAGCCTTCTTTGCAGGAAGGAAACAGACGCCTTTTCACTTTCCACAAAAGTCCTTACAGCATCCCAGAATAGTTCATCACCATAATCATTATCTATCTCTTCAATCTTGAAATCACTCTCTTTGAACTGATCTTCCTGTTTCAATTCAGGCATTTCATTTTTTATATAGCTTACGGTTGATTCTATCTCATTATCCGAAACAAATGCCCCCTGAACCCTGTACGGTTTAGCTGCCCCAACCGGGAAAAACAACATATCACCCTTCCCAAGCAGTTTCTCTGCACCTCCAATGTCCAAAATGGTACGCGAATCAGCCTGGGAAGAAACTGCAAAAGCGATGCGAGATGGAATATTAGCCTTTATAATTCCAGTTACAACATCAACAGAAGGCCTCTGGGTTGCTACAATTAAATGCATTCCTGCAGCTCTAGCCATTTGAGCGAGTCGACAGATGGAGTCCTCAACCTCTACAGGAGCTATCATCATCAAATCAGCTAGTTCATCAATGACAATAACAATAAAAGGCATCTTTACTTCTGCACCCTGATTGTAGCGATAGATGTCTCTTACGCCTGCTTCAGCAAATAAATTATATCTTTTTTCCATTTCAGTCGTCATCCACCGCAAAATAACAGATGCCTTCTTGGCATCTGTTACAACGGGTGTCATTAGATGAGGAATCCCATTGTATACAGTTAATTCAACCATTTTCGGATCAATAAATACTAACTTCAGTTCTTCTGGATCCGCATTATACAATAAGCTCATAATAATCGAATTCAAACATACGCTTTTCCCTGATCCTGTTGAACCAGCAATTAACAGATGTGGCATGTCGCTTAGCTTTGTCACGACAGTATTTCCTGCAATATCCTCTCCAAGAACAACTGCCAACGGGCTTTTTAGCTTCTTAAATGTGTTAGAAACCAATAGATTTTTCAATCCTACGCTGGCAATTTTCGCATTGGGGACTTCAATACCAATGGCTGATTTACCTGGAATTGGTGCTTCGATTCGTATCCCAGGTGCAGCTAAACTCAATTGCAGATCATCCGTTAAACTAATGATTTTACTAACCTTCACACCTGGTGCAGGGGTCAATTCATACCTGGTGACAGAGGGCCCACAGCTAACCTCATTCACCTTAACACTCACCCCAAATGACCCAAATGTATCCTCCAATACCGCAATACTGGTTTTAATGTTTTTCTTATCAACCATTCTATCGGAACTATGATTATTTAATAAATCAATATTTGGTTTCTTATACTGTGAAGAAAATTTTCTACTAGGGGAGGATAAACAATCTTCACCTAATTTTATCTGTTGTTCCGCCTCTACTGGTGGGGATAACTCAAGAATTGAACGAGCGTTAGAAATCTCTGCATCCGGTTCCAAATGCGGTTTCGATTTTTGATCGGTAACTGGGTGAATGATAATCAGATCCTTTTTTTTCTCCCTTTTATCATCGACTTCTGACTCTTCTTCCTCATAAAACATAATTTCGCTTAACTTTACCCTACCTTTACGGATAATATTAATAAATTGTGCAGCGATTTCTAACATCGATTTCTCTACAATCATTATTACAGCTAGAACCACCAGCAATATACCAGCAATAGACGTACCGAGCTCTCCTACCAATTTGATCATTACATAAGTAAGTCCGCCCCCCAGGTAACCACCGCCCATGCCACGTTGTCCTGCCTCAAAGCTATTCAATCCTCCAGGAATATTCAACATGCTGGCAGCAACTAAAACAGATATAGAGAGAAGTGTTAGCCCCCACATGCAATTTGACCATATTTTTTTGAGTACTCCAATATGTATTGACCATCCGAGCAAATATACCGGCACCAGCAAAACCGCTGTACCAAAAACATAGGTTAGACCCTGAATCATATACATTCCTACAATTCCTATCAGAATTGAGTCTTCGGGCAATCCCTGAAAACGTTTGGTTGCCACAAACAGGAATACCGATAATGTAAAAATAACAACTGATAAAATTTCTTCTTTTATTTTTGCACCATCTAAGTTCTGTTTATTTTCCTTAGTATTGTTTTTTTTTACCGTCTTTTTGGACGATTTAGTTTGAGCCTTTACCGCGTTGCTTTTTTTCTCAACCATTCCTGTCAATCACCTTCAAAATTTTGTTTCTCGATGCAAAACGATATGTGCTTTATGATACCGTTATCATCAGATAGTTACAATCAGAAGTTCAGAAAAAACTTCACTTTATTACATTCGCCTGTTACCAATATGAATCCTTCATAAGGATAAAAAAATAAAGCATCAATTTACTGATGCTTTAAAATACTTTTTTCTTTGTTATCCTGCTAATAATTTGTTTTCACCCAGTTACATGCTTTGAATAAAATAAGTCATAATAACAATCACACCAACGGTCCAGCAGTAATACGAAAAGACAACAAAACGACCATTGCGAACTAGTTTCATAACAACCTTAATGGCAAAATAGCCAAATAATGTTGCCGTTAATGGTCCAACAATATATGGCAATACATTTGCTGTGGCAACCCCCTGGGCTAACATATCTTTGATTTGTACCAGGCCAGCACCCAGGATAACTGGAATAGATAACAAAAAGGAAAAGCGAGCGGCGAATTCCCTGTCCATTCCCAGTAACAAACCTCCTGCTATTGTTGAACCTGAACGGGATATGCCAGGCATAATCGCTATTCCCTGCAGCAAACCAATAAGCAAAACATTCCAATAACTTGTTTCTTCAACCTGTTTCATCGCAATACTATTTTGCGAAACAACGTCCGATATTTTTAGGATAAACCCGGTTAACAATAAACCAATTCCAACCACTAAAAGCGATTCAAACGCTTTTACAAACAGCGGTTGAAGATAAAATCCCATTAAAGCCGCAGGTATGGTTCCTACTATAATTAAGTAGGTAATTTTTGAAAAGGGTTTTTTCAGAATGGATACAATATCATCCCAGAAGGCTATAAACACTGCCAAAAGGGTTCCGAGATGAGCCAATACATCGAAGGTAATCGGGGCTTCTTGAATTCCAAAAATATGTTGAAAAATAACCAGATGCCCCGAACTACTAACCGGCAAAAATTCAGTTAATCCCTGCACCATCCCTAGAACAAATGCTTCAATACCAGTCAAAAATAACATCCCCCAATAATTTTTTCTTATACAGTATAGCACAGGAATGAAGAATTAATGACACCAAGCACCCTGTTTTAGGAGTTTGATTAGTAAGAAAATAGGTTGAGTATAAGCGGAATTGTTAGTTGGACAGTTGGTTAGTTGGTTAGTTGGTTAGTTGGACAGTTGGTTAGTTGGACAGTTGAAGTGGGTTAGTACGAAAATAGGGACCGAAAA
>JAYEHK010000184.1:0-7480 GCA_034659475.1 Bacillota bacterium
AAAAGAAAATTGATGGAGCACCCGTTGTTAAGGATGGAACACTGGTAGGACTCATCACCAAAACCCACTTGCTTCGTTCCATTGCTCAACGTATGAGTCCTGACACACCCATTAAAGAAGTAATGTCAACCCGTGTGATCACCGCTTCTCCAGAAGATGATATCCGAAAAATTGACATTATTTATAATGGTCGCTACCCGGTCGTGGATGAAGATCATTTGGTTGGTTTTATCAGTAAATCAGATATTATGCTCGCACTTTACCAAATCATTGATGAGATGAGTGATCAGATGGAAACCGTTATTAATTCTGCCTATAATCCTATCATCGCGATTGATACAGAAGGCATTATCGGCATATGGAATGAGGCAGCTTCTAAACTGATCGGTATACAAAGCCGAGACGTTATTGGTATACATATCAATGATGTTGTTCCCGAAAGCAATCTTTTAAGCATCGTTGAAACAGGGCAAAGTGAATTTGGCATAAAACTAAGTATTGGCAATACGATTTTTATTACCAATCGCGCACCAGTGAAAAAAGACAATCAAATTTTTGGCGCCGTGGCCGTTTTATATGATATTTCCGACCTGGAACAGATATCCATTGAATTGGAATATGTAAAAATGCTTAACAAAGAAATGGATGCAATCATTGATTCCAGTTTTGACGGGCTGTATATTACTGATGGAGAAGGAAAAACCATCCGCATTAATAAAGCCATTAAACGCATTACTGATTTAGGAGAAGAAGAACTTCTGTATAAGACCATGTATGACCTTGTTGACAGTGGCATGCTTTCCAATTCTGCTTCAATTATGGTTCTTGAGAAAAAAGAGCCGGTGACCACCATCCTATCAACCGTTACAGGAATAGATCTTCTGGTCAGCGCCACGCCTATTTATGATGAAAGAGGTCACATCTATCGAATCGTTACCAATGTGAGGGACATTAGCGAATTAAATCTCCTAAAACAGAAGGTTGCCCGCCTTGAAGGTTTAAAAAATCATATCGAGTTCCAGATGAATCAGCTAAAGATCAAATTATCGGACAAACTGATTTATTCCAATCAACCTATGGAAACTCTTATCTATCAGGCCATAAAGATTGGTGAAGTAGATTCAACCGTGCTTATCTCCGGCGAATCAGGCGTAGGAAAAGAACTGATCGCTGGTATCGTTCACGGAAACAGCAAGAGAAATAATGGACCCTTTGTAAAAGTGAACTGCGCTGCCATCCCAGAGAACCTGCTGGAATCGGAATTATTCGGGTATGAATCAGGTGCCTTCACGGGTGCCCGGCGGGAAGGAAAACCCGGTTTGTTTGAAGTCGCAAATACAGGTACGTTGATGCTGGACGAAATTGGAGATCTCCCTCTTCATCTACAGGTAAAACTGCTCCGCGTTTTGCAGGAGCGGGAAATTACTCGCGTAGGAGGTACGCATCCTATTAAAGTAGATGTTCGTATCATCGCAGTAAGCAATAAAGATCTTGGTGACCTTGTAAAAAAAGAACTGTTCCGAGAAGATCTTTATTATAGATTAAACGTGATTCCCCTTCACGTTCCTGCTCTAAAGGAACGAAAAAATGATATTCCTCTGCTGGTTCAGTACTTCATAGAAAAATTCAATAAACGATATAGCCTTACTAAAAAGATGTTACCGGAAACCATTGATGCGTTAGTTCAATACAATTGGCCCGGCAATATCCGGCAATTAGAGAATCTGATTGAACGCTTGGTGGTCACCTGCAACGAGGAGTTTATCAATAAACAGCACATTCCCTCTTATATGCTGAATTCTGCTCCTCAAGCCCAAGAAGAAGCAGCTGTTATTGTCAATCAGGTTATTCCTTTACGAAATGCAGTTGAAACCGTAGAACAATTGTTGCTCAAAAAGACATTTCATATAGCTAGTTCCTGCAACCAGGCTGCGGAGATTTTAGAAGTAGACCCATCAACGATTTCAAGAAAAGCAAGAAAATATGGCCTAAAGCTTGAAAACTAAATACAGCTAATCAATCCTTTTGAAACGGTTTGATCCGTGATTTTTCTTTCAAATCAACACTGGCATCTCTAACAACAAGATTTCCTTCTTTAAGACCATCTTGAATCTCCACCTTTTCCTGGTTTTTCAACCCGGATACTACCCGCTGATGTATAACACGATCCCCTTCAATCAGCAGAACCTCGGCGTTGCCGTCCATATCAGTGCGCAGTGCTTCTCGAGAAATAGTGAGGATCTCTTCGCGAAGCTCTGTTTGAATGGCTGCCTGAACCTCATACCCCGGTCTAAGTACATCGACATTTTCCAAAGAAATGATTACCTCAACCCGCCTTTGTTCCACACCCAGGGCTGAAATACGGGTAAAAGCACGCGGTTCAATCTTTTCCACTTTCCCTGCAAGCTGCTTATCGCCAAGAAGCGGTGCTGATATGATCACTTTTTGCCCGACACGAACATCGCGCAAATCATCGCTTAGTAGATCCGCTTTTACTTCTAATTCCTCTGGCACCCCTACCTGTGCAAGAATTCTTCCTGGAACTACTACATCGCCCTGTTGTACCGGCAAATCAAAAACAATTCCATCCATGGGACTGCAAATGGTCAACTGCTGTTTTTTCTCTTCCAGTTCTTTTACTACCTGCCGACTGCTGCCAATTTGAGAATGAAGGCTCTCCAGATAAGCTCGCTGACTGGCTTCAGCCTGTTTTGCAGCAGCCTTGACACGCTCTGCCTCTTCATATTCAACCTGGGTTAATGCTCCGATTTGCAATAATTGTTTTTTTCTTTCAAAATCTAATTCGGCGGTTTTTAATTCGAATGCAGCAGTATTAAGCGCAACTTCTGCTGCAGACAGTTCAGACTGGGCCTGCGCAATCTGCGTTTGTATCGATTGCAATTCAATATTCAGATCAAGGTTCTCGACAACCATTAATAACTGATCCTTTATTACCATTTCCCCCGCTTCGACCTCGATTTGAACAACTCTACCATTCAAAGGAGCCTCAATCTCATAATCATCAACAGCCTGAACATAACCGGTGTCTTCAACAATCTGGCTAATACTTCCTTTTTGAACAGCTGCCACTTCTGCTGTTTGACCGCTATTAACCATGACTACAGCAACTATAATCACAATAACTACAATAATCCCACCAAGCAATAACTTGTTTTTCAATATAAAACCCCCTTCTCAACTTATATATAATTAGTCTCGTTCTTTCATCGCTTCTACCATATCCAAATCATTCAAACGCCGGGTAGCAAGTGTGTGTCCCAACCACACAAAGAGGATGATGCCCAGCGCAGTCAAGATATAGGTTCTCGGATATATAATCGCAGGAAAACTAAACAAATCCGTATTAACCGCTTGAAGATAGCCTTTCCCCAACAATTTACCGCCGGGCAAACCAATCAAAAGCCCTACGCCTGTTTGCATCCAGACTTCTTTAGAGAGAAGACCTCGAATCTCCTTTTTAGTATAGCCCAGCACCTTCAAAGAAGCCAATTCCCTCCTGCGTTCAGAAAAATTCATTGTGGAAGCATTGTATATAATGGCCAACCCTAAAATTGCTGCAAAAGCAACCATAATACCAATGAAGTAAATCATACTATCAAGCAAACTAAAGAAATTATCTTTTTCCTTCTGACGACTGAGAATGGAATCTACCGAACTCATCTCTTTCAGTCGTTCCTCTGTAATCGAGCCTTTATTTGCCTCTACTTTTAAGAGAACAGATGTCATCGTCCCTTGCTCTCCCAGCAAATGATTCGCAGTCTGAAAAGAAATATATGAACCTGCTCCCAGCAGTTGGCGATTCACACCCATGACTTTTAATCGACCCTTGCGCGTAGATCCAATACCGAGTTTTGTCTCAACATTTACGTAATCCCCAATCTTTACAGCAAGTTTCTTAGCCGTGCGTTCGTTGATGAGTATTCCCTCTTCCGGTAAAGATATTGGATTTCCCTCTTCATCAAAGATGCCTTTTAAATATTGTCCCGTTCGAAGCCCCATCAACAGTTCGTCTTCTGTCTCTCCGTCAGTCCCAGTATTTCCGATAGACATTTGAACCGGCACTTCAAGAACAGGTTCCATATTTTCCACTTCGGGCCATTGCCACCATGAAGAAATTTCACTACTGGCAATCGGTCTAGAAAAATGCACTGAATAGTCATACCGATTTTCATGTGTAAAATGATGGGTCATCATATAATCCATCGCATCACTTGTAAACAGAGCCAGAATTAATATGCCTGCAGTGCTTGCCACTCCAAGAACCGTGACAAGGAATCTGGTTTTATTTCGGGCTGCGGTTCGAAAGCTCATTTTCCAGGAGGTATTCATCTTCTTCCATAAGGAGCCCCATCTTTCCAGAAGAATTTTTCCACCGATCTTAGGCACTTCTGCTTTCATCGCTTCCGCCGGACGAATGCGACTTACCCCACGGGAAGCTAACCACCCTGAAATACCCGCAACAGAAGTCGTCAAAAGGATACTCAATAGCAGCACCTTTCCATTGACACCACCAATGGTTTGAGGAAGACTGAAAAACATCGCATACATATCAGAAAAGACCGATGCCAAAATAACCCCAAAAACAATCCCAGGGATCGTACCGGCAATGGCCACCGCCAATCCATACCCCGTATAATGAAGGATAATATCACGATTACTGTACCCTAGAGCTTTCATAATCCCAATCTGTGGACGCTGCGATTTGATTAAGCGAGTCAGCAAAATATACTGAATGGCGGCAGCGATCAAGAAAAAGATAATCGGCATAAATCTGGACATTACCTTAAGGCCATCCAGCTCTGCCTGAAGGGCAGCATGACTCAACTGATCACTGCGAGGATAACTGGCCAGTTTGCCGTACGGTTCTAATATTTCTTCTATCTTAGGAACCAGTTTTTTTGGATCAGTATCAGGGGTTAATTGAATGACCACCTGATTAACCTGCCCGGTCATATTTAAGATTTGCTGTGCCTGTAAATGAGGGATCATAACAATCCCAAATTCTTTGGGATCTGGAAGGAGCGAAGAAGCATCTTTCATGGGATAAACAAACTCTGGAGATGTAGCCGTTCCCACAAACCTTAAAGGAACCTTTCTTCCTTCGGAGATGATGTTTATTTTATCACCTGGATGAAGTTGATTGGCTTCTGCATACTGCGGATCAACCACGGCCTCAATCTGAACCGCCTGATTTTCAAACATGTTGCCACTCAAAAGATGTAATTGATTAACCTCCCTGTCCATGGGAAGAGGATAGCTGGTTAAACGTGCAATCGCCCTTGTTCCATCTTCTCTGTATACAGATACATCCTTTTGAATCCGTCCGGTTGCATTAATAACCCCAGGCAAAGCCTCAATCTGTTTCACTACCCCTTCGGGCGCCCGGACAACATGGAAGAAATAATCAGCAAAATGATTTTCTTCGTAAAATGTCTCCTGTGAACGGCTAAGGTTACTAAAGGCTGTATTCATAGAAATATAAACCAGCACACCTATCATAACAATGGATATAAGTGCGATAAACTGTCCCCGGGTATTTTTTATGATTCGTCCTAATCGCCGTGTCAGGGTACTCATTACCACTCAATCCTTTCAGGTGGTAGTGGGTTTTCATGATACGCAACCTCTGCAATCTCCCCACTGCTCATTCGTACAACACGGTGCGCCATGTTCCCAATCGCCGTGTTATGCGTAACGATGATGATTGTGCTGTTCATCTCCTGACTAATTTTATTCAATAAGCCCAGGATCACCTTACCGGTTTGATAATCAAGCGCACCCGTTGGTTCATCACACAACAAAAGTTTGGGACGTTTTACAAGCGCACGGGCAATAGAAACCCTCTGTTGTTCTCCACCACTCAATTGGGCAGGAAAATGATCTTTACGGTCTGCAAGTCCCACCGCCTCCAGAACTTCGTCTACCTCCATCGGATCAGGCACCAGTTCAGCCGCCAGTGCAACATTTTCCCCCGCAGTCAGGTCAGGAATAAGGTTGTAGAATTGAAATACAAACCCAACTTCCCTTCTCCGATAAAGCGTGAGTTCTTTTTCGCTGGACCGACTGAGGATAAGGTCGTTAAAATATAGCTCACCCGATGTCGGTGTATCCATCCCCCCGATCAGATTCAACAGGGTGCTTTTACCCGAGCCGCTAGGACCCAGAATAACAAGGAGTTCGCCTTCATAGATCTCCAGTGAACACTCTTTTAACGCTTCCACGATCACCTCGCCCATAACATAGTGCTTTTTCATCTGTTCCAGCCGTATAAGAACTCTTCTGTCCATATTCACGCTCCTTGTTCCTCCATAACTAGTCCCAATATTTCCCACGTTGTATCAAAAAAAATCCAACCGTTTTGCCAGTAATTTTATTATACCCGTAAATCGACAGTTGCTTAACCCCTGCCTGCTTAATAACTTATCAAATATTAATTAGTTAATAATTAGACACTTAATAGACGCAGACTAACGCGGACCTTTAGTACCTCCGCGGACTTCATTTTTATAATACATTTTGGGGATGAAGACTTAAGGTTAGCGCAGTGGGGTAAAGGTTGCTTAAGCCTTCAGTCGCTGGCATCACATTTTCGGACCACAGACAGCTACCCTGTTGATCAGCGGGCAACTGCAGCGACGTGGCCATGAGGCATCGATCATTGCACAACAAATTTTTTAACATTATAGATACAAAAACAGGCACTATATACGGTTTCATTCCGTATATAATGCCTTATCTTGCCTTGTAGAAGGGCATATTCCCATGCCCCAAAAAAACTACAAACTATTTCTTTTTTGTTGCTTTTTTCTTCGCAGCCTTCGGGGCTTCTTTTTTAACAGCTACGGCTTCCTTAAGGGATTTGCCGGGCTTAAATGCGGGAACTTTAGTGGCCGGAACAATGATCTCTTTCTTTGTTGCCGGACTTACAACTTTTCTTTCTTTACGATCGCGCACTTCAAAGCTACCAAAGCTAATAATCTGGACCTTATCTTCATTGGCTAGTGCTTCCTGAATTGTTTGCACCATAGCATCTAATGCTTTTGCAGCATCCTTCTGGGTAATCTCCGCTTTCTCCGCTAAGGATTTAACAAGTTCCGATTTGTTCACGACATAATCCTCCCTTTATTTTTATTAGCTTTCTCTTACATTCCTCATAAAATCGGCAATTCCTTCCTAGTTGACAAATTTTTTTAGAAATAAAACCCCTTTCTTGCTATAGTTCTACCATTTTTACTGCGATTTTATTCATCAAATCCTTAAAAAATGCCTGTTTATAGGGATTTTTCTGTTTTTCATGTTACAGCACAAGAAAAAAACGATTCTTTGAAATAATTGATTCCCCTGCTGAAACAGGGTGTTTTCCCTTGATAGAGTAGGTGATTTAAAATTTTTCGTCAATAATTTCCGCATAGATGTTCTTTTTTACTTAAAAATGGCCTGATCAGTCTCCATTATTACC
>JAYEHK010000185.1:0-7422 GCA_034659475.1 Bacillota bacterium
CAGGGGTTCACCAGGAATGTAGATTATGGTCGAATTCCAAAGGAGAGTAAATCCGCATTTTGATTTAAAAATCGTATTGTTTTCAAGTTATTAAATTTGTGTTTACACGGAATTCTAAACAAACCCTATTAAACGCCATCTATGAACAAGACTTCCTAGAGTACTCTTTTGGATTCAGACCTGGCAGAGAAACGCTCCGGTGCCTGCCACCAAGTTATCTTACGGCGCCTGCCTTTGACCCTGCCTTTTGTTGGCCCAGTTTCTTCAGACACTGGGCTTGGGCTTTTATAATAATGTTTACTTGGTCGGGTGAAAAACCTGACTTATCAGCGGTATGAACAACATCCATCCATTTCTTCAGCGATTCAGCGGTCTTTATATATCCCCAATCCACATTTCTTACAACCATTTCCACTTTACCTATAACACGGGTTTCAACATTTGCTTCTGCGTGACACTCCAATTCATCATTTAATGTAAGGACAATTTGTTTCTGGGTCCCATTCGTTTGTTCCACGGCTAATACTTGTGATTTACCTGCTTTGTTTACATTTTCACGGCATAATGCAATATCCCCCATGTACAAACCTGCAAATGCCAGTCGATCATCAACGACGCGAACAGCAAAATCCATATCAATTAATTTATCAATATCAAAATTCCCGCATACCAATCCGCTGTTATTACCCAGAATTGGAATTCTCATATTGGATCTGTATGTATAGGTATTTTCGTTTAAATCTATAGCCGACTGGGAATTTCCGTCAGTTGAAATACAAAGATAGCCGGCAGCTTCCATAAGCTGCTCGACGCTTATTCCCAGAATGGGAGCGAGCTTATTTAATACGGAAGGACTCGGTTTTTCACGTTCGCCCTTTTCAATTCGGGATATTTCCGTGTGGCTGACAGCTGCTTTCCGAGCCAGCTCTCTTTGCGAAAGGCCCGCTTCCTTGCGCAAACCTAAAATATAATTACTTAAAGTCATCATATGCCCCTAGTTTTTGATTTAATTGTAACCGATTGGTAACAAGTTTAAAAGCATACAATTTCTCGTTGACTAAAAGTGCCGGATAATTTACAATAAATTTGTAACTATTAAGTGCCAAATGAGGGGTATTATGGAATACAAATTCAATCCTGCTGCGCTTAAACGAGCCATGCTGGAATGCAAAATGTCCGAGGCATCTTTAGCACAAACGATTGGGGTAAGTCGTGCATGTATAAATCGGATATTAAAACAAACGCGGAGCCCAAGCGGACGGGTTATCGTGGGCTTAAAAACTGCTTTTCCAGATAAACCACTGGATTATTTTTTTACAGAAGATCCGGATCGCCAGAACTGAGGTCCATATTATTATATTATAAGGGGAAGGGAAGAAAATATAATGTCACATCATAAAGCTATTATTAATAAAATTGAAGAACTCAGGAGGGAACTTACAGATCTTGCATATACACACGAACTCACATCCGCGGAAGTAATAGATGCTAGTCAACGTTTGGACAAGGTCTTAAATTATTACCGTGAGTGGTACCAGGAGAAAAAAATATATTACGGTGAGACAAAAAGTGGGTAAAAAGGCTTCGTTGCCTGACACCAACTTATCAACTTATTGAATATTCAGACAATTAAAGGTTATCAATAAATCTTCTTCCTCGGTGTTTAGGAGGATATCATTTGATCATCCAGACGAGGGACAAAACGCTTTGTCGGAGGAAGCATGTAGAGAGAAGATTTCAAGGGAGTACGAATATATTGAGGTGTTAGAGGACAACAAAAAATGGATCATTAGCGAGCTTCATTGTCTCGAAGTTTACTATTTATCGGGGAACCAAGCTAGTTAAATAAGGCCAACAAGAGGAACGCCCATTGTTGGCCTTTGATTTTTCATTGGGGATTATACATCCCGTTATTTTGCATGTAGTGAAAGATACCTTCACCAAAGTAGCTCCGGTGCCTGACACCAAGTTATCAAGTTATTGAATATTATGACAATTAAGGTGTTGAGTTTAGGGATATTGAGTTTAGGGGTATTTTGAATAGATTTATTAATGTGCTGGGTGAGTCAGGGGAGGTATTTTTTTTGCGGGAGAAATCTTCCTATAACGGTAATTATGAATGGCGTTAAATGAATAAAGTGATTTTCTTAAGAATTAACTGAATGGTTAAGTTGTCCGCGGAGTTGTATCTTATTGTTCATCCTTAAGGATGCAATTCACGTGCTGCATGCACAATGGTCAAGATGCAAATGGATTCATTCTTAAGACAGTAAATGATTCGGTAGTTATATGCAAAAACTTCACGGATATCATGCTCCTGAAATTCAGGAAACACTCTGCCTAAACGTGGAAACATGATGAGTTCGTCTACGACTTCAAAAAACTTTTCAATGACTCTGATTGCATATATTTCGGAGTCTTTTGCAATATAGGCTTTTATATTTTCGGCATCTTCAATTGCTGGTTCGGTCCATACAATTCTCACTGCAAGATCCTCGTTTTTGCTTCTTTATGGAACATGACTTTTCCATCTTCAGCCGCTCTTAATCCCTTATCTATTTTTTTCTGAACGTATAGCTGATACATGATATCATCCCATGTGGCTTGATCAGGTAATCTGTCAATGATTTTTTTTGCTTCTTCCTTTGCAATTCCCATGATATTTCCTCCATGTTCTTATCACCAGTTCAATGCTTACATCCAACAAAAATCTTCCTTTTGCTGTGCTTAAGGCACTTTTGTATTCCAAATTAATAAACTTCTACTTACTAAGTATATCACATATTTATCGGCATCATTAAAATCCCAGAGAATAAAACAGTAAGAAATCCTGCACTTCAATTTTTGCATGGTTATTTGCATGACACGTATAGTAAAATATTAACAAACTTGCTAAAATATAATATATAATCAGCTTTAATGTAGACGGAGGCTGTGATGGGCAGGAAACCGAGATTGGAGTTCAAGGGAGCAATCTATCACGTCATCAAGCGGGGGAATAATCGCGACTATATTTTTCAGAGCCGAAAAGATAAGGAATGTCTTTTGAGCTTTATCGAGTATGCCAAAGAAGATGGTGGTTTTAACCTCCTGGGGTATGTGATCATGGATAACCACTATCATTTGATAATACAAACTACTAACAAGCCTTTGCAAAAGATTATGCAAACCATCAATAATCGCTACAGTAAGGACTACAATAAGAGGCATAATCGCTCTGATCATGTCTTTGGGGGAAGATACAAGGGCATTCTGGTGCATGATGATAAATATCTCTTTTCTTTGCTTCGATATGTCCACACTAATCCGGTTCGGGCGAAAATATGTCAAAACATATCTCAATACAAATGGAGCAGTGACCATTATTACCGGAAAAATACGAATGGGCTGGTGAGTATTGATAAGATACTCAATATGTTTTCGGATGATCGGAAAATTGCATTGGAAGAGTATGTGCGTTTTATGGATAAAAATGAGCCTATGATCAGTCAAAACGCCTATTATGAATATGAAGCAGTGGATGTGATCGGTGGACTGGATGGGGAAGATGAACCTACTCTGAATATGGAATATGAGGATAACAGTTTGGACGGTATTTTAAGGCGAATGGTTGCTAATGAAGAGGATTTTCACCGGATTAAGGCTGGTTCGAGACAGCGTTATTTGAGAGAGTACAAGATCAGTTATGTAAAAGCAGCGGTTGAATATGGTTATACGTTTAAGGAAATCGGTAATAACATTGGGGTATCGGGAGAAGCGGTAAATAGGATCGTTCAGTAAAATGCAGCGAATGGATCGCTTAGGGAGGGCAGCCTGTGGCTTCTATTGTAAAAAGCTTTGCCATCTCGGGGGTAGATGCTTATTTGGTAGATGTAGAGACAAAAACCATTGAGGGGCAGCCTATAATTTCTATTGTTGGGTTGGGGGATACGGCAGTAAAAGAAGCTAGGGAACGGGTGGAAGCTGCCTTACGGGATGGAAAGTTTCGTTTCCCCGAAATGAAGATTGTTATTAACTTGGCGCCCAGTGATTTGAAAAAAAGCGGTTCGCATTTTGATCTGCCGATTGCGCTGGGGCTTTTAATGGAAACGGATCAGCTGCATATCAATCGCTGGCAGGATTATGGATGCATCGGGGAGTTATCCTTGAATGCAAGACTGCGCGCCTGCACCGGGGTTCTTCCCATGGTGATTGCGGCCAAGCAGGCCGGGATAAAAAATATCATTGTGCCCAGGGAAAACATTCATGAGGCGTCGCTGGTGCAGGGGATGAATGTGGTTGGGTTTGATTATCTAAGAGAGGTTGTTCAATTCCTGGAGGGGGAGAAGGAATACACGATTCAACCGGAAGTGATTTTCGATGCTCCGGCAGAAAATCGCTATCCGGTAGATTTTAACGAGGTTCAAGGTCAGGAGGCCATGGTTGAATATATCGTTGTGGCCGCCGCCGGGGGTCATAATCTGCTGATGATTGGTGCCCCGGGCTGCGGGAAATCCATGATTGCGAAACGCATCCCAACGATTCTTCCCAGCATGACCGAGGAAGAGGCTCTGGAAACGACCAAAATTTACAGCGTGGCGGGGATGCTGAAAGGGAAGGGACATCTGATTAAGGAGCGTCCGTTTCGTGCGCCTCATCACAATGCTTCCACTAACGCGTTAATTGGCGGTGGAAACAATGCCACCCCCGGGGAAATATCTCTGGCCCATAACGGGGTATTGTTTCTAGATGAGATTGCAGAGTTTAACAAGAAAACACTGGATGCATTAAGGCAGCCTATGGAGGATCAAGAGGTTACAATCTCCAGGGTGAGATACAGCAACACCTATCCGGCCAGCTTCATGTTGGTGGCAGCCATGAATCCCTGTCCGTGTGGTTATTATGGAAGTGACAAATGTCGATGCAGCGACTATGAGGTAATCAAATACAGACAACGATTATCAGGTCCGATACTGGACCGGATGGACATCCAAAAATATGTTCAGCCGGTTAACTTTATTAATTTATCCGAGTACTCTTATGGAAAAAGCTCCAAAGAGCTTCGGGAACGGGTTGAATTTGCCAGAAGTATTCAGAAGAAGCGATTTAAAAAGATCGAAGGAATTAATTGTAATGCCCAGATGGGACATGCCCTGATCAAGGAATTTTGCCAGGTGGACGAGGAAGGACAACGTTTGTTGCAGGTCGCGTATGATCGATTTAAATACAGTGCCAGAACCTATTATAAGTATTTGAAGGTGGCAAGAACCTTTGCAGACCTGAACAGTTCTGCGAATATAAGGAAAAAAGATGTGGCGTCGGCTCTGATGGCCCGGGATTTGGAGAAGGAAAAGGCGGGGATGATGATTCTATAGGAGGACGAAAATGGAGTATTGGATCTGGTTAAGACAAATTCCGGGAATCGGTGCCATTTTAGAAAAGAGATTGCTGGATTGTTTTAAATCGCCGCAAGCTGTTTATGATGCCGGTGAAGAAGAATTGTTGTCGGTCGAAGGCATAGGAAGTTCATTAGCAAACGTTATTCACACACATCGCTCATTGGAGCAGGCAAAGATGATCTTGGACCAGGCAATGAACCATGACATAAAATTATTAACCTACGATGACCTCTTATATCCTGTTGCTGCTAAAAAATATCCTGAAGCTCCCATGCTGCTTTATTACAGAGGACAGCTTAGAAGGAACTGCACAGGCGTGGCAATTGTGGGTTCCCGCAGATGTACAGATTATGGCAAACAAGTGGCCGTGCACGCAGCTGATTTTCTGGTCCGAAATGGTATTGCTGTAATCAGCGGCATGGCGAAGGGGATTGATGGCTATGCCCATACCGCCTGTTTAAAGGCCGGAGGATATACCCTTGCGTTCCTGGGAAACGGTGTTGATATCTGTTATCCTAGGGAACATGACGCATTACTGACCGGTATTATCGAAAACGGTGCCGTTATTTCAGCGTACCCGCCTGGCACCAGACCTCGTCCCGAATACTTCCCGGAGAGAAACGCGCTGATCAGCAGCTGGAGTCAAAAAGTGTTTGTGGCAGAGGCGGCAGAAAACAGCGGAGCATTAATTACTGCCCGTTTTGCCAGGGAGCAGGGCAGGGAAGTCTATGCCCTGCCCCATGAAATCCATAATCCCACCGGAAAAGGCGTAAATCGCTTAATCGCAGAGGGTGCCCATATCTATTTACACCCGTCACAATTGCTGCCCGAACGTAATTCAATGGAGGGGGAGCACGATAGCGAATTCTTCCCGTTTAGTCCTGAACAAAATGCAATGAACCCAACCAACGAGCCCTGCAGCATAATTGAAAGAACGCTTGCACCCATCGAAAAGCAAATCCTATTCAGCCTTTCCTTAATCCCCAAAACCATTGAAGAGATCAGTGCAGATACCGATTTGGATCAAATTCAACTAATTGAGGTGCTGTCAATGATGGAATTGGATGGTTTGATTCAGACATACCCTGGAGGGAGATTTAAAAGTTAGACCCGTGCCAGGCACTTAACTTATTTTTTTCCCTAGATTAATATTAGAATTCCTAATAGTAATTTAATATAGATTTTTTGACAAGATAGTCAAATAAAGATATAATTTGATTATTAAAGATGCAAGGAGGTTTTACCTATGGAAACAATCCGGCCGTCTGCAGACTTAAGGAACCGATATGGTGAGATATCACGAATTTGTCATGAAACTAGAAAACCGGTATATATTACAGTGAATGGTAGAGGAGACACAGTAATTCTAGGACTGACAGAGTATGAACAGATGAAGTCAGAACTTGAATTGCTGCGGATGCTTGCTGAATCGGAGGAAGATCTAGAGCAAGGTCGTATTGCACCAATAAAGGATACTTTTGATGGGATCCGCCAATCTCTTTTGATAAGGAAATAAGCCATGAAATATCAGATTATTCGAACGGATAAAGCCAATGATCAGTTATATGAAATCATTAATTACATTGTAGATGATTCTGGTAGTGTGGATATTGGGTTAAATTATCTGGACAAAATAGAAGAAGCTGTAATGAAACTTGAAGAGTATCCATATATGGGAAACTATCCCAGGTATAGTATCCTGAAACGACAGGGATATCGTGTGCTGATTGTGGAAAGACATTTGATTTTCTATAAAGTAAACGAAATTGAGAAGATAGTAGTTGTTCATGCGATTGTTGATACAAGACGAGAATATAGGAACCTTATTTAAGTCACCAAAGTTTAGCCCCCCCCCGGTGCCTGACACCAACTTATCAACACCCATGATCGCGAAACACAACCGAGTATGAAAATGGGTAGAATAGTGCATTAGAGATATCCTTACTGGCAGAGTTAGACAATTTAACAGAGAGGCTCTCCAGAAGAATAGTATTTGGGAGAGCCTCTAAATACATAATTTGGCAATTAATTGACGAAGATATTT
>JAYEHK010000186.1:0-7307 GCA_034659475.1 Bacillota bacterium
ACCTGTTCAGCCATGGTAGAGACGTTCGCGAGAGATGGCTGGCAGGAGATAAACCGCCTGTGGGAGCAAAAGGAATTATCCACCGAGGAATGTGCCAATAAGACCTTTGAACTTTTTGACGCTGTCCCGGATGATATCAAAAAACTCATGAAAAGTATCGAGATAGATGATTATTTCATAGCCTTTTTAAAGCTATGCAAGCGGCAGGAGGATAAGGTCTATATTCTAAGTGATGGGTATGATCTCAATATACAGACCATCTTGAAAAAATATAATATAGATGTCCCTTACTTCTGCAATCGGCTGATCTACACCGATAAATTCATGATCCAATGTCCTCATATCAATCAAAGCTGTGGCAAGTGCGGAACCTGCAAGACAACTCTGATGAAGCAATTAAAGGAACCGGGAAGTCAGACTATCTATATCGGGGATGGCTATTCAGACACATGTCCTGCCACCCATGCCGATATCGTCTATGCCAAAGGCTCTTTATATGCCTTCTGTATGGAAAACGGGATCGATGCTATCCCCTATCAAAGCTTTAAGGATATAATCGGCTAAGTAATTTATTTATTCGAGGAAATTTTGCATATATAAAGGCTTGGTCATCTTGTTATTAATGATGACCGAGCCTTAAATTAATACCTCGTAACACGCATGATTGAAATAAAATGGATTAAAAGCAAGGTAAATTGTCACCAACTCAATTGTGATTGAACTGCGGAAAGTAATATTGGTGAGTTTGAATGCATAAGTGCCCATTGGGTGAAAGATTCATCCAGCATCGATAGCTGCATCAATGGTTCGCATTGCCTGGGCTTCATCGGTTCCTCCCCATCTCCATCCCCCCATCTGCCAGGTTCCCAATGATACGACGGATGCCACAATCCCTGATTTGCCTATCTCCCGATATTGCATATCTTGCTGCTCCCCCTTCATAAAGATGATTAAAAACACCGGAATTATCATAACACCTTAAACCTCTCGTGACACAGGGGGACGTTTTTGGTGTGTCATTTTTATGCAGCGATTTAATATCAACATTAGCAATGGTTAAAAAATGACACACCAAAAACGTCCCCCTGTGTCACTGCCCGCTATTCACCGTTTCAATCTGCAGCCGAGAACCGTTAGTTTGTATGGTAACCGCACCATCCAAATCAGTCCTGAGGATTTGTATCTGGTGATTTTCTAGCACGGACAGAACTTCCGGGTGGGGATGTCCGAAGCGATTATTGAAGCCCACGGAGATGACGCCATAGTACGGCTGCAATTGATCATAAAAAGGCGGACAGACCGATGAATGGCTGCCATGATGCGGGACTTTCACAACGGTAACGGGCCCGATGGGTTGCTGAGAGAGCATTTTCAACATGCCTTCCTCTTCAATATCCCTAGTAAGAACAATGGAAAAGCCTTTGTAGATAATCTCCAGCACGAGGGACTGATTATTGCCGCTCGGGTTATGATAATGATCCTCTTTGGCTGGATGCAGTACCTTTATCGTAATTTCATCATCAATGGGAATCTGCTGCCCCCTTGAAAAACCGATCACCGGGATGGCTTTTGTTCTGGCAATTTCCATCAGCGTTTCATAGGCAGACTCGTTTTGCAGCACTTCAGGCAGTCCTATGTACTGCACCTTTACTTCACGCGCCACTGGTTCCAGACCGCCAATATGATCCTCGTCAGGATGTGTATTGATCATCATCGCAAGATTGCGGATTCCTCGATGATGCAGGTAAGGAAGCACCGTATTGGTTCCTACATCATAGAACGGACTCCCTCCCCCATCAACCATCAGGAACTTCCCCTCGGGGGTTTTGATCACGATACCATCCCCCTGTGTTAGGGATAGCATAGTGATACTAATACGCGTAAATAAGGGATTTTGCGTAAAAGTGACCCCCCCTAAAAGTCAGGGGGGGCGTGGAATTCCTAGGATTTATACTATTCCGAAATTTATATATTATTTATAAAACTAATCATAAATATGTAACAATTTCCATACTCAGAGGTTTTCCATAATCCTTGACACCGACTGCCAATAAGCCAATCATTCCAGCCATAATTCCAATTATTTTTGTCATATTCATATGATTTGATAAAGGAATCGATTACTCGCCATATATCTGGTGGAGGTGGGGGGAAGCTAGTTGTTAATCCAAAACCTTTAAACAATAAGTTAAATGCTCGAATGTCCTGGGTTAGAAATGTTTATAATAACAAAAGCTCCTAAATATAGGCCGGGATTAATTCCCGGCCTAAGTGAGAAAAATTGATTACCCTTGAGTTGTGTTTAGTGTGTTACTACTATTCAGATAGTCCAGGCGACTGTTTAAATATGAGACATGGCTTTCAATATTCATGGCCATTTCTTCATACTTCTGTTTTGCAGTTGCATCCTCAGTTGATTGGGCTGCCATTAGGTATGTTCCTTTAGCACTCTCAGCAGATGCTACGGCCGTTTCCAGATCACTTTTTACAGTCATTACTACACCTCATTTCAATATTTTCTTTATATATTATGCTAAATCTTACTGAATAGTATGTGCTTGAACCAATTGTGGAACCAGAATCCCAGATTATGCTTCTCAGTTTCCGACCTTTAGCCAAGGAGTCTCTACTTACTTTTCGGTGTTAATCTAGTGCCTATTTAATTTTTAAGCTCGATAAGGGTTTTCCCTGAGGGCGAACCCCCCTAAAAGCTTACTTTGTATATCTTTGAAAATAATAGAAATAATATATTCGAATAAACAAGCCTCTGTCATGGAAAGTTCGGACTCCTTTTGATTTAGTCTAAACTTTTATTGAAATCAATCCATACTTCTATTGAACTAGTCCGGACTTTTATTAAAAGCTATATCCCCAAATCCGTTCAGTAGGGAAAACTACTCTTATTCATGATCAAAAATAAGGGGGTGAAATATTATAGATAATAAGCATGATAAATTTAAGGAATTCGAAGAGCACCTACTCAACAATGAAAAACCCTCCATCTATTTCAGGAAGCTCGCTGACACTAGATTGTTTTCAGATACTTATCCATTTACTATGCTGGGTGACTTACAGAGGGTTGAACAACCACCTAAGTACCATCCGGAAGGAAACGTATGGGAACATACCCTGCTGGTTGTCGACCTTGCCGCAGAAGGGAGGCATATTAGCGAGAGCCCACGTGTTTTCATGTGGTCAGCCCTCTTACATGACCTGGGCAAAGCCCATACCACCAAGGTTCGTAGGGGTAAAATTACCGCCTACGACCATGACAAACATGGTGCCATATTAGCCGCAGATTTTTTAAAGGAATTTACTGATGACGAGGAATTTGTAACAAAAGTATCTCAAATGGTCAGATGGCATATGCAGATTCTTTTTGTAGTTAAGCACTTGCCCTTTGCAGATATTGATAAGATGGTCACAGAAGTATCACTTGACGAGATCGCCCTGTTATCCCTGTGTGATCGTCTGGGAAGGGGTAATATGAATGAAAAGACCAGGCAAGAAGAAATAGAAAACATAAAATATTTCCTGCAACAATGCCAGCAACACCAGGATGAGAAATTAGTAAAGGGAATAAATATTATTCCAGAACATGAATCATCGGTTTGGAATACATTTAGCAAAGGTGACACCGTTTAACTAAATTGGTACTTGGTACAAAATTAAATTTATTAAAAAGATAGATGGGAGAAATTATCTAGAAATTTAAGGAGTAGTAATGAATAAATCAAAACCGGGATACATCAACTTGTTTGAGGCTGACGAACTGAACAAAAGGGGCAAATTGCTTAAGAAACGGTTAAAAGAGTGTATAATCTGTCCTCATCACTGTAAGATAAACCGTCTGGAAAACAAACAGGGGTTCTGCCGGGCCGGTAATAACATGGTGATAGCCAGTTATGGACCTCATTATGGTGAAGAGGATGTCCTAGTAGGCAGGAATGGCTCAGGAACCGTATTCTTCAGCCACTGTACACTTCAGTGTGTATTCTGCCAGAACTGTGATATAAGCTACTTTGGTGAAGGATACGAAGTATCTCCCGAAGAGTTGGCAGTTATCATGGTTGGTTTGCAGGAAAGAGGATGTCACAACATTAATCTGGTTTCACCAACTCATTTTATACCACAGATTGTAGAAGCGCTATCACTGGCTATCCCCAAAGGACTGATTATACCGCTGGTATACAATACCAGCGGGTATGAAGATACTGACACACTACGCTTGTTGGAAGGTATAATCGATATTTATATGCCTGATATCAAGTTTGGTGATAATATCAATGCCAAGAAATATACCAAATCATCTCATTATTTTGATGTTACCCGTGAGGCGGTGAAGGAAATGTACCGACAGGTAGGAAATCTACAGGTAAACAACCAGGGAATCGCTTATCGAGGACTTTTGATCAGGCACCTAGTGATGCCTGACAATCTGGCCAGTACCGATAAAGTTCTCAAGTACATAGCTGAAGAAATCTCCTGTGATACACTGGTAAACCTTATGTCTCAATACTACCCCGCCCACAAGTCTTATACCTTTTCTGAACTATCACGAGGCATTACCAGATACGAATATACGCAGGCAGTACAGCATGCGAGGCAGCTCGGGTTAACCCGGTTGATCACCTCAAGTGGAATGCATTTATAGGATATTTAGACCCTAAACCATATTCTCTTAGACATTTAGGAAATACTAATGGTTATGAAAGGAGAATCTCTGTGGTTAATAAGGAATCTGATAATAAATTACGGTAGCACGTCGGTTCACCTTTGGAAAAAGATAAGAATTTACACGGTTATGCACTCAACACTGATGTTGTAGAGGGTAAAGTGCAACTGCAAGGTATAGTTGATACCTTGCAGGAAAAAAACGTGCGGAAAGGCTGGTTCGGCAAAAGCTTTTTGTGCAAAGGCTTCCTGCAATAGACGTTATTATAATGATTATCTGTTTATAAATCACACAATACAATTCACAAGCAGTTACTTCAAACACTTTATCGACAAGTATTATAATGTAATTCTCTACTTATAACTAATATCCTTTTATATTTACATGTTACTTCTTTTCCAATTCATTATTGATGAGTTGGAGACAATAAATTTACACAGCTTGACCAGAACTGTTTCTGAAACCAGACCTTCATATACATTCGCATTCTAATTATTTATTCAAATAGATCCTCCATCTTCCGCTTCATCTCATCCCTTCGCTTGGCTGTCTCCACCTCGTCAATCGCTGCCTTCAGCACAATAACATCTCCTTCTTTTGCCCCACTAGGCAGCCACGCCCGGGGCATGTTATAAAACCCCTTTTCGTATTCAACAACGGCAATCTCACCTTCAAAACGATCAATAATAATCATAACGTCCTCCTATGGTTTACACCGACCGCAGGGTGTAAATCCCTGATTAATGGCTTCTTCTCTGCTATCAAAATATACCCGATTCTTTGGGTACGGTAGTGAATTACAAGTCGGCAGGTGGAACGTCTTACTGTTTTTGTTTCCGATATACTTATATGCTTCCTCCGATTGCTCCGGAGCCACATAAACGGTTGCCGGAAGGATGTTTGAAATTGGTGTTTTCACCGTAGTCGGGGCTTTGTTAACGGCAATAGTAGTTCCATCGCTAGTCGCGACGATTGTTCCCTGTTGGTCAGTCCGATAAACCTGTGCGCCCACTGCCCGGAGGTTTTTTATCGTTGTTGCTGCAGGATGACCGTAATCATTGTCGGTACCAACTGAAATAACTGCATATTTTGGCTGCACAGCCTGGAGGAATGAATCCATAGAGGATGAACTGCTGCCATGATGGCCGACCTTCAGGAGGTCTGATTCCAACGTCAGCCCAGAAGAAAGCATTTCTTTTTCCGATACATCCTCTGCATCACCGGTAAACAAATAAGCAGTTCGCCCATACTCAATTCTCAAAACAGCACTGTAATTGTTCATGGGTTACACCGGGACGTTCTTCTTGTAACAGTGCTTATGCTCTTTGTGCATTCATTGGATTAAGTCCTGTAACTCTGGCTATTTGACGAATTGTTACCCCTTCACTCTCTTTGATTGTTCTAATTATTGCATTACGCTTTTCCTTTTCCATTCCCTGCAATTTTCCTATTAGTTCACCATCCATCAATAACTCAATCTCGTCCTTCACTTCTCCATCGGTTTTTTTAGTTTTATTTCGTCATCCATGCAAATATCTTGGTTTTCTTGTTTCATGAACTCCCGAAATGTTCGAATCGCTTTGATCCGGTTCCTTTACTATACCTGCTTTCACCGGGTTATTGTGTATGTATCGGACTACGGTTAACAGGTACTTGTCGTCTTCAACGCACTCACTGCCGTAACGCCCTTGAAATACATGTCCGCTTCGACTGTATTTTTGGTTGTACCACTTGGCGTAACTCGTCCCAATCCGGCTCATGGTACGAGATACCGTATCCTCGTTTTCCCGCACCAGTAAGTGAACATGGTTGCTCATCAGACAATACCCATAAAGCAAATACTCTTGATTTCTCTTTTTCTGCGCTAACGTTTCCAAAAACCGCAGGCTATCATCATCGTCGAAGAAAATGTCTCCTCGATTGATTCCCCGCAGAATTACATGATAAATTCTACTCTCGCACCGTTGTCTCGCCTGTCTAACCATGCCAAAACCTCATGCATTTTTTACCATTATGCCAAATCCAATCAATAAAACCCATCGGTTTTTCCAGCAGGCCCCTTTGATAAATTGTTCAATTTCTTAGTCTTGTAATGTTACAAAAAGAACGTCCCAGTGTAACGTAAACCATCCCCAATTAAAATGGGTAAATTAAATATTGATCGAACCATACACCTCCTTCAGCCATAAATGGTAAAATATATTATAGTATCCTAGAATTAATCATTATGGAGTTCATCCCATGCCGTTACCACTTGCGATTTTATGCGGCATTTTCCTTGCTGTACTGATATTTTCGGGAGGTCTAGGTTTAGTAATACTAAGCATTTTACTGCTTCCTATTTATTATGCAGTCAAGAATGTGCTGACGGAACTACATAGGGTTGGAAAATGGAAAATAGGCTGGGAAAGATTTTTCCAGGTATCGTTTACCGAGTTAATGATAGGATTAAGGCATTAGCAAAAAAATAAGAAGTCAATTTTAATAAAAAAAGAGATGTATCCTTTTTAATAAAAAAAGAGATGTATCCTTTATAATGGACCCAGGAATTAAGACAAAAAAATGCGAGGAGCTAAGCAATAAAAACAATGCGAAAAAAGTATAGCGCTGAATTTAAGGCCCAAATCGTACT